>DASVKR010000108.1:0-18453 GCA_036385275.1 Candidatus Cryosericum sp.
CCCTTGAGTTTGGAGATACTGGCAACTTCTGCATCTGTGAGCAACGGGATACTGATCGTTGCAGGGGTAGATGGGAGTGTCGTCTTCTCCCAGGAGAGGTGGTAGATCAAGTTGTTCAGCTGATTTATCCCTTTCGTGCCCCTGTATTGCTCCATGATCACCTGCGAGTAAAACCCCATGTCCCCCACCTTGATTGACGGTGCGTAGGGGGCTCCCTGCATATAGTTGTTCAGTTCTTTGGTAAGGCTCGTGATGTTGACACAGACATACAGAGTGCTGAAGGATGAAACAAACATCACGACAGCGATAATAAAGTTGGTTGCTTTCTTCATGTCAGAAACCCCCACCAAGACCCGGATCCCTCATCGGCTCTCCTGTCGCATACCCTCTCTTAGACGCACTGTGGTGTTGTGATATGCACCACGCCAAGTTTCCGCACTCGCCATTGCCACTGCATTTCCGGCATCAGTACTCTCAAATCGGCCTGTTGAGATCCACAGGTTGCTTGGCGTTGTTCATGATAGCGACACAACGTTAAATGAACGTTAAGGGTCCACCGTTGTAGCCTTACTGCCGACCAGACGGCGCGAAGTACTCTGTTATCACCGACCCCCAGCACTCGCAGTGAGGCAGTAACCCAGTAGTTCAGACACAATATTCCAAAACGAGCCCACGAAATTGTTTCTGACAGGTTGATGCCCCATTCCTTGGTCAGGACATGGTTGCGCTCCAGCGACATGGGAGCACAATACTCGTATGAAGAACGATAGAAGGAATGTGAAGACCGTTGTACCTGGTACAATTGGTGTTCACAACTCATCATGGGCGTGAAGAAGCCGGAAGGGGAACAGCGCACGAGTTCCGTAGCGGGCGCATATGTGCTGGTGCGGTCACGCCGTCGGACCGTTGGACTGGAGGTACGGCCCGATGCCACGCTGGTGGTGCGGGCGCCCGCACGGACGCCGGTGTGGTATGTGGAGTCCGTGCTGCGGGAGAAGGCTGGGTGGATAGAGGACAAGCTTGCGAAGGCACGCAGCCACGTGGCTCTGCTGCCGCGACACGACTTCCTGACGGGAGAACGCTTCCCGTACCTGGGGCGAGACTGGCCGTTTGTAGTTGTCGCTTTCCAGAAAACACCGCTGACGTTTGACGAGAAGACAGGGTTCAGCCTGGACATGGTGGCATTCGATCGCGGAGAAGTGGTCTTTGAGGAGTGGTACCGCGCCCGGGCACGTGAACTTCTAGCGGAACGCGTCCAGCACTACGTGCCCCTGGTCGGCGTGGGTGTCCCCCGACTGCGTATCACGGGCGCCGAGCGGCGCTGGGGTTCGTGCAGCACAACTGGCACCGTCAGCTTTGCCTGGCGCCTCATCATGGCTCCCATGGATGTGGTCGACTATGTCGTCGTACATGAGCTGGCACACCGGCGAGAGATGAACCATTCTGCGCGGTTCTGGGCGGTCGTCGCGTCTGTCCTGCCGGACTATGACGTGCGCAGGCGCTGGCTAAAGGACCATGGGGTGATGCTGACGATCTAGGACGGAGAAGTGGGGCTAGCGGTGCAGGACCCACCAGACGTCGCGGCCGGCGAAGCCGCAACGACGGAACAGATGCTCCGGTTCGCAGGGGTTCTTCATCTGACTGACGACCGTCGTAAACGCGACCTTCTGTTCCAGGCGATAAACAAGTTCCTGCACCAGCATGGTGCCCAGTCCGAGACTGCGGAACGCAGGCAGGACCTGAACCCACTCGAGGGACCCTTCTCCAGTCACCTTGTCGGTCTCAGCGATGCCGAGAGCGACAGGGCGTTTTTCCTTGCGGTCCACGATCCACAGCCAGACGCGCCGGTCGAAGACCGGACGCCTTGTCCACGTCACGATCTCGTCGGTGCCCGGCGTAGGGGTGTCGTAGCAGGCGTGCAGGATGGTGGCCACGAGTGGGAGTTCAGTTGTCGTGTCGACTTGTCGGATGGTGTAGCCGGGGACCGTAGCGCGCAGCGGTAGTTCACTGCCGGTGTGGACAAGGCGGAAGAAGGCCTCCTTGCGGTCGAACCATGGGGCAAGTGGAGCCACGAAGTCGTTGTGGATGTACACGGTGGGTACCCCGTCCAGCTTAACGGACGCAGCCTTCAACGGGTCCTGCGTTCGCGTCCCGTAGATGAGCAACTTACCCGGTTCGCGCAACTCAACGCCCGTCACCTGCGCACCGTCGGAGATGAACCGACACTCCAGGGACTGCAGGCGCGCGACGGTCTTCCATAGTGCATTTGGCAGGATGCGTGACGGATCCTTGCGGTACAGGGCGCGAAGTGCCGCCTCGTCGGATGACGTATCTCTTGGAGAGGCTATGACTGCTGCTTTTCGTCGGGGCATAGGGGCAGAATAGCGCTCCCACCGCCCACGTCAACCGCCAGAACGCGATGTCAGCTGTTCAGCAGGTCCTTGGCCCAGCGGACCAGATCGGCAGAACATTGTTCCTTGTCCATCTTGAGCGGCATCTTAAAGCCGATGTTACCTACAACCTTGGCTTCTGGTACCAGCGAATTAAGGATCCGATGGGTTTTCACGTCGCTCCCGCCGTAACTGGTGAAGAAAGCAACTCGCTTTCCCTTGAGGTCGGCGCCCTTCAGGAATGTTCGCACAGCCGGCGTCGGGCGACTGTTCCATACAGGTGTCCCTATAAACACAATGTCGTAGTCCGCGGCGTCGTGTGCCAGCGGACGGAGTGGGGGTGTTGCGCCGGTGGCAGCAAGAAACCCGCCGGTGAAGTACTTCATGAACCCGTGTGTCGGATGTGGTTTGACCAGCTCCAGCTCCATGGAGTCCATCACGAGCTCCTTGGCAAGCGTCCGGGCCAGAAACCGGACATCACCATCCAGCGAATAAAACACGATCAGTGCATTGGGCATTGTCCACCTCTCTAATGCCAGACTAGTTCTGCGTATCCATGTGTCAAGTGAAACCCTGTTAACGATATAATGGCTGGGTCAGGAACGATCGCGAGGTCGGCGCGGATGGTGCTCCGGTCTTTTTTCCGCGGCTGGAACTACTTATGGGTGCTGGTCGGCTTCTTTCCCAGCGACGCGCAGTAGATGACAAACTGCTGCTCGGGATCAAAGCCAAGATAGGCGTTGAACTCGTCGTCGAAGAACGCGTTGATGGCGCAGACGCCGCAATCAATGGCCTCCGCGGCCAGGTACAGGTTCTGGCAAACATGGCCTGCGTCGAGGAACAGGCCGCGGTATGCGCGCTGGTTATAGCGCCAGACCATGCGGTAGGGTACGGCTGCCCAGATAAATGTTACCGCGCTCAACTCGACCATTTTCTGGTCGCCGCACAGATCCGTGACGTCCTGCAGGGTTTGCGTCCCGGGCTTGACGAGCTGCAGCTTGTGCTCGATTGCAAGGAACCGGTAGATGCCGGGCTCCAGGCCAGTGACCGCCCGGACCATGAGATAGGTCTCAAAGGCATGGCGGGCGCCCCCCGACGGTACGGTGCGCAGAGTACACGGACGCTTTGTAACAGCCTTGACCCCCTGCGTGCACCAGAGGAGGAACGAGAGCTCCTCCAGCGTCAATGCTTCGTCGCGGTACAGGCGGATGCTGTGACGCCGGTCGATTGCGGTCCGAAGGTCAATAGACGGGATGACCAGGGTTTTCGGGTTCGGCAGGTCGATAATGGGCATGCTGTCATCGAATGGCAACTCCAGGGGCGGTTGCGGTAGACCCTTTTCCTGATCAGACGGCTGAGCCAGGTCATCGCTTACGTAACGCGTGTCGTGCAGAAACTGCTGTCCAATTTCCATGGTTCACCTCGGCATCGTGGTATGATTTCAGTGTAACCGGCCCCGAATTGTTTGCAATCCGAACGGATATAGTACATGAGCGGCGTAACCAATTGTTCCCGTTCGCGTTGTTTCTTATGGAGAAACAGAGCTCCAGTGGTGGAGGAAAACGGTGATGAAACACGTTGGTCGCATCCTGACAGTGGTTCTGGTTGTGTTTGTCCTGGGTGTCGTCTGGTATGCCGGAGCAGGCGAGGCCATCGTCATGCGGCGTGTCTTCACCAATGCTGCAGGCATCCCCGAGGGGACGGTCTGGGTGCGATCGGACAAAGGGCTCTATGGTGGGCCAGTCACGGCCATTGCCAGCCTCTCTTCTGACGGGGTGGTCGTCTACGCCGGCACGCGTGAAGATGAAATCTATGTCTCCTCTGATGGGGGAAGCGACTGGACGCCACTCGGCGGCGCTTCGTCCGGCCACTATGTTGCGGGCATCGAGCTTGACCCGAGGGCGAGCGGAAGGATTATCGGCAAGGCCGTGTATGGCGCCGGTTTTTTCCTTTCCGAGGATGGCGGCCAGACGTGGAAGAGCGCGAATCGAGGCTTGGGCAGTCGCTCGCTGTCGTGCCTGGTTTCCCCCGTCGGCTCTCCTGACACCTTGTTTGCAGGGACGGGCGATGCCGGTCTCTTCGTCTCGCGGAACGGAGGCCGTTCGTGGAGCCGGACCGGTCGCCAAACTCTGGGCGACCGTATCATGGCTGTCGATGCGACCAGGGACGGCAGGACGGTCTACGCGGGAACGCAGGAGAGCGGCCTCTTCGTCTCGCGGGACGGTGGCGCCATGTGGAATGCCATTGTCCTGCCATTTGGACCACAGCTCATGGTGACGGCTATCGATATCGATCCGGCGGACGAGCTCCACGTGGCCGTCACGGTGACCGGTGGCGGTACAGGGCTCTCGAAGAATGGAGGCCGGGCGTGGTTCACTTCCCGCAAGGGGTCGCTCCCGTCAGACTGTGCAGCGGTTCAGTTCCTGCCGGGCGGTGCGTCTGAGCTTTCCGTCGGCACGCAATCCGGGGCATTGTACTTCTCGACAGACGGCCTCGACTGGCAGCTGACCTTTCAGTTGCCCGACGGCGGACATGTTTTTGGATTGGAACGCTCGGGCACGGGTGTGCTGGCCGCGACGTCCCATGGGGTCTTCTCTTCTGGTGACGGCACGGCATGGAGTGACTCCAGTACTGGAATCACAAACCTGACCCTTGCAGGATTGGCAGCATCGCCGGTCGATGCGAATGTCCTCTACGCGGCGACGGACCAGGGGGTTTTCCGCAGTCCGGACGCCGGCATCTCGTGGTCGCGCTGCTCCGAATCGAAGCAAACACTCAGTGTTCTTGTGCTGCAAGATGGACGGACCGTCCTTGCCGGCACGTCCGTCGGGTCGGTGCTCCGGAGTGCCGACGCGGGCAATCACTGGGTCAGTGTTACGCGTGGCATCCCCGGCGTCAAGGTGAGTATCCTGCAAGCCCGGGCTACGGGGCAGGCGATGATCTATGCGGGCACAGACGACGGATTCGCAGTTTCGATCGACGCAGGTCTGACCTGGGAGCCGAGGAACATCGGCCTCATGGCCAAGGCATCGGCGGGGTCGCCGACACCCCGCATCGAGATTGCCGCACTCCTGCCGGATCCGGCGACACCGGGCACAGTGATTCTCTCTCTCCTGGGCCAGGGGTTGTATGTAACAAACGACGACGGCAACCGCTGGAAACCTCTGCAGTCGTCAATGGGCACACCGTGGGTCGACAGCCTCACCGCCGATGAACAGACGGGCCGGTTGTACGCCGGCACAGACACCGAGGGTGTGGTCGTCTCGCACGATGGTGGAACAACGTGGGCCCGGTCGGGCAGTGGGCTGTCAACCATCCTCTCCCCATCGGGAGCGGTCAATACGATCGCGATCGCCCGGGATGGCACCCGATACGCGGGAACGCAGGTACGCGGAGTGGCGATCTCACGGGACGAGGGGGCCACGTGGCAGCGTCTGAACAACGGTCTGCCCGACCTCGATGTACGGCGGATTATTGTGGCAGGGAGCGGTGTGTTTGCTATGACGGCGCACTGCGTCGTTCGCCTCCAGACTCAGTAATTCGCCAGAACCCAATCCTCGAAACCGACGCTGTCGGAGACGTGATCCGCCCCCGATGACGCTGCATCGCCGATAAGGTAGTCTGTCACGAGGTAGGTCTCGACACCGATCAGACGTGCTGTCATGTCTTCAGTATGGTGCGCAACCGCCGGCGTGCGAATTGTTGACTTTCCTGTAAAACTTTCTAGGATTGTTAATATAACGATTGACGGCATTGATTGTACGTCTGGAATCGCTGTTGAAATGCGAAGTCTGACCTGCAGATGAGTGTGAATGAAGCCTGCAGGTGGAAAGAGCGAGACGGGATGGCAGAGATGAAGGAATGCATTATTGGTATCGACGCGGGGACAGCATTCGTTAAGGGGCGGCTGGTCGATGCGACCGGTACGATTGTCGCAACAGCCTCGGCCCCGATTCAGCTGTCGACGCCGCGCCCCGGCTGGGCCGACCAGAGCCCGGAAGCGTAGAGGCGGCAGAAATGATTAATAAGGAATTCTTGATGATTCCTGGCCCAACTCCGCTTCCTCCAAGAGTAGTTGCGGCAATGACTCAGCCAATGATCAACCATAGAGGTCCACGCTTCAAGGAGATTTTCAAAGAAGCAATAGATATCACAAAAGAATTGATCAATTGTTCACAGGATGTTTTCCTTGTCCCATCTTCTGGCACGGGGGCAATGGAACTTGCCGTAGAGAACTTTACTCAAAGAGGAGAGAAAGTCCTGGTTGTTGATACAGGTTTCTTCGGAGAGCGATTTTACAGGATCAATGTTGCAAAGGGAAGAAATGCAATAAGGGTTCAGATTCCTTGGGGAAGAGCAGTACTACCTGAAGAGATCACAGAAATTCTAGCGAAGAACAATGATGTCACAGCAGTTTTTCTTACTCACAATGAAACTTCATCCACAATCATTAACAACATCAAGGAAATCTCAGCAAGAATCAAAGAAGTTTCAGATGGCCTGATTGTTGTTGATGCAGTAAGCTCAATTGGAATAACAAGAATTGATATGGATAATTGGGGAATTGATGTTGTTGTTGCAGCATCTCAAAAAGGGCTCATGAGTCCTCCAGGTATTGGGATTGTTGCAGCAAGTAAAAGGGCAGTTGAATATGCCTTATCAAATGAGAGCGAAGCGTTCTATTTTAGCGTTAAGGATCTCAAGAAGAATGCAGACATTGGACAGCCTTTCACGACATTCCCTGTTTCGGATTTCTTTGGATTAAGGGAAGGTCTGGGAATGCTGCGTGAGGAAGGATTTGATAACGCTTACAAGAGGCATGTCATCTATAAGAATCTTGTACGAGCCTCGTTAAAGGAACTTAACCTCAAATTTGTTGCAAATGATAACGACGCTTCTCCCTGCGTTACGGGAGTTTATGCACCAGATGGTATTGACGCAGACCAAATAGTAGAGCATATGAGAGAGAGGTACAACGTAGAAATTGCTTCAGGTCAAGGGCAACTCAAAGGTAAGGCATTCAGGATCGGTCACATGGGATTCATTAACTCTAACGATCTCCTTGTAACTATTGGAGCTTTGGAATGTACATTGAGAGATCTCGGATACGATCTTGAGTTGGGCAAAGGAATGAATGAGTTTCTCGAGCTACGGAGAAAGTATGAGGTTTAGTAGTAGTTAGAGGATGTGGCAGCAGGTTTGCTCGTTGATAATAGAGTGGTGTATTCAGTAGGAAGAGCGAGAGTCAACATTAAACTGTTAGGAGGAGATGTAAAAATTGCCTATGGAATACCATTGAGCATTTCAGGCAAAAATCCATTTTTTGATAGGAGGTAGGTATGAAACAGTTGCTTTTGATTCCAGGCCCAACGCTTGTAAGCGATGAAGTGCTCGAAGCACTCTCTCAGGAGACGATGGCACATACCGATGAGAGATTTGTTAAGATTACGTCTGAAACGCTTGTGAAAGTTAAAGCGCTCTTTGGTGCGGACAAAGGGCATCCCTTTGTTATAGCTGGCTCAGGCACTCTTGGTATGGAGATGTCGTTAACAAATATTCTTAACGATAAGGAGAATCTGCTCGTTATTTCTCACGGGTATTTTGGAGACAGGTTTATTGAGATAGGGAATGCTCTGAATGTAAACGTTGATGTTCTAAAGGCACCGACTGGCGAAACAGTGCCCATAGAAATTATTGAAAGGACAGTTAAGGATAGACATTTTGATGCTATTACCATTACGCATGTGGATACTTCAACTGGCACCCTTTCCGATGTTGAGGCTATCGCAAAAGTCGTACACAATGTCTCACCTTCCACTCTAATCATTGTTGACGGAGTCTGTGCAGCAGGGGGAGTAAAAGAACTGTTCGATGATTGGGGAATAGATGTTATTTTTACAGGTTCTCAGAAGGCTATTGCAGTGCCGCCTGGGTTAACAATGCTTGCTTTTTCCGAGCGAGCCATTGCTAAGAGAAAGTCAATGAAGATAACTCGTACTTATTACGGAGACATTTTGCGTTGGATACCCGTAATGGAGGACCCTCACAGATATTTTGCAACACCAGCAGTTAATATGGTCTATGCACTAAATAGATCGCTAAACGATATTTTCTCTTTCGGATTGGAAAACTATTTTGAAAAGCACATAACGCTTGCAAGGCGTGTTAGAAATGCAATGAGTATAACGGGATTTGAGCTTGTAAGTAAAAATCCTGCGCCCACGCTCTCCGTATTCAAGTATCCTCAGGGAATTTCAGATACAGATTTTAGAAGCAAGCTTTATGAAAAGGGCATTGTCGTTGCAGGTGCACTGGCAGAACTCCAAGGTAAGGCTTTCAGAATCGGCCACATGGGTAGCATAACAGAGGATGAACTCATGGTTGCCGTCAAGAAAATTGTCGAAGTGCTCGAAGGAATGGGCGTCAAGATAGAGAAGGGAGAAGTATTTAAAGGGTTTCTAAGTTAGGACCGTTGTTGTTTTACATTTTGAAGTAGTATTATCCTCAGAAATGAGTTCTAAGGACTCATTTCTGAGGATAATTTGCAATTTAAAGTACTCAAACAGAAGAGTGTCCTCATTCCGACCGTGAGCTGCTCGGAGAGACGTTGGACACATGCTGTCGCGTTCGAGACACCCGAGAGATTTATAAGTTCTTTCTTGGCGATCGAAAAAGGCTATCCCTCTTGCTTGCCTCTCCATCGCCAGTGTTTATATGACAATACCAGCCATACGACGACGTCAGCATGGGTCAGCCGCTTTGCCCGTACTTCCCCAAGCATGACTTCGAACATGTAACGGGGGATATGTGCATAGGGATCGCCCTGCTTCACTGTGGCAATGGGGACGTCGAGGTACTTGGTTGCTAAACTTCGCTTTCCATTTTTCCAGCCCGGGGTATAGATCCTGACATCACTATTGGTAGCAAGCCGCTGGATGAAGCAGGTGATTATGTACCCTACGGATTGTTCCTGCTGGTAGAGAACAGGGATGTTTTCTACAACTACATGGTCGAGAGGGGGTATTATCGGTGAGATCCAGTGGGTGCTCCCGCTCGAGTACTGTGAGCTGGGCGAAGATGCAAAGTGTCTGTCGGCACACAATCTGATGATTCACTGTGATCAGCGCCATACCGAGGAAGATATGCGCTATGTGGCGGATAGAGCATCTTGTCTTTTTTGATTGGGTCCGTGGTTACATTATCTAGATGAAGCCTGGATCGGCTCATAACACAAGCCGACGGTTCGGTGAGGTTCTACTTTACCATTCGGAATCAAGGATCAGCATCGGTATCGGTAGACTGCGATCATGGCCTCTATGTCGACGGAGTGTCTACTGTGGAAGGTACTGATACCGACAGACTCGCAAGTGGCACATCGGACATATGGTACTGGGATACGACGTGGCCCTCCGACACTGCGTCGCATACGTTCATGATAGTGGTCGATCTCAACAACGCTATCACCGAGGGCGACGAGAGCAACAACAGTGCCAGCATCTCTGCGTCCGCAGCGCCAGCCATGTACACGTTGACGCCCTCAGCCGGGATCGGGGGGACCAACACCCCACAGACCGTCCTTCGGGGAGGGAGCAAGTCTTTCACTATTGCTCCGAATGCTGGCTACCACATCGCTAACGTCGCGGTTGATTGACTGTCACAGGGGATCATTTCTTCCTACATCTTCATCAACGTGATTTCAAACCATGCCATTCGGGCAACATTTGAGGAAGAGAAGAAGCAGACCGTCATCGTCCTTCAGATAGGGAAGTCCTTGTTCCCGGTCAACAGCACCTCCAGGACTCTTGACCCTCCACCCGTCATCAAGAATGGAAGGACCCCCGTCCCGATACGTGCAATCATCGAAGCACTTGGAGGAACCGTCGGGTAGGATGGGACCGCTAGGAAGGCGACAGTGACCCTTGGAAGCGCGACCATCGAACTCTGGATCGGCAATGCAGCGGCTAGGGTGAATGGTGCCAGTACGCTTATCGACTCGACGAACCCCAAAGTCTTCCCTGAGATCATCAATGGCAGAACGATGCTTCCCTTGAGATTCGTCTCCGAGAATCTCGGATGCTCAGTCGGCTGGGCAGATGCGACCAAGACGATAACGATCACATACCAGCCATGACTGTCCCTCGCCAGAGAGAAGAAGACGGGGCTGCACGAAGACGTGCAGCCCCGCTGGTATTTGTAGGCATCTCACTCCAGATAAGAGTGTGACCCTTCCAAGGAGGACATCGACACGACCAACAAGATCACTCAGGCCTTGAAGTATGTCGGCGTCCGTGTCCTGGACCACATCATCGTGGGCCGCGCCTGATGCCAGCCCCGTTTGTTGCCAGAGTTGACGGTATATGGTGCGTCCAGCCCTGCACCGCTCCAATCGAAAAGACGTCCCCGTCTTAATCCGTTCTTAGGGCATGCTGGTACAATGACAGGCATGAGAGGAGAAACGAATGCACATTCTTGTCGTTGAGGACCAGCAGGATTTCGCCCAGAACATCAGGCGGTACCTGGAGACAGAGTCCTACAGTGTCGACCTTGCTTTTGACGGCGAGACGGGGCTGCACCTTGGGCTGACTGAGGAGTATGCTCTCGTCGTTCTCGACCTCAACCTCCCACGCATGGACGGGCTGGAAGTCTGCCGGCAATTGCGGCAAGCAGGGCGGAGCATGCCCATTCTCATGCTGACGGCCAGGATTGGACACAAGAATGCCGTGGCTGGTCTGGACAGTGGGGCCGACGACTACCTTACCAAGCCGTTCGACCTCGAGGAGCTGCTCGCGCGCATGCGCGCGCTGCTTCGCCGTGGCGGTGAGACCCGCAGCCCGGTCATAGAGCTCGGTGACATCTCGGTCGACACCAACACGCACGAAGTCCGCAAGGACGGCAAGTTGGTGGCGCTTGCTCCACGGGAGTATGCCCTCCTGGAGTTTCTTGCACTCAACAGGGGCATCGCCAAGACTCGTCTCGAGATCATTGAGCTTGTCTGGGGAGAATACGACGAGCTGATGTTTTCTCAGACCGTGGACGTCCACGTGGCCTATCTGAGACGGAAGCTTGGCAGGGAGAGCATCGTGACGGTGCCCGGCAAAGGGTACATGATAGGAGACTAGCCATGTGGCAATCGCTTAGGGAACGGCGTCGCGATCTCGAGGAGAGACTCAGCGCGAGGTTCAGTGTGGAACAGCGGCTGGCAATGAAGTTCACCCGCCTGGTCTGTGTCTTCGTGCTCGTCAGCGGCGTCATGTTCACAGCTGCAGACGTCGCATTCTTCGCTTATCGGGTGCGCCAGGATCTGAATTTGCAAATCGACAAGGTACTGGAGGGTGGCGCTGTGGCTTCCGATATCGCTGACGCGGGTTCGGTGATGACAGCGACGGTGCGGGCCTATACCCGCATCCTTGCTCCGGACGGCACGGTGCTGTATGCGGGAGGCTTGTTTGCGGGCACCGCAGGGGGCATCGTCGACCCGTTTGTGCCTCTTTCTCTTGACGGTGGGCGGTACCTTGTCATGACCAGGGCGATCCGGAGCGATGGCCGCATCGTCGGGTACGTGCAGTTCGCAGGACCGACAGGCCGCGGGCCCCACGAGGCAGCATGGAAACTGTTGAACCTGCTGCTGACAACTCTTATCATGGGAATCCTGGCTTATGTGTTCGGTCTTTCGTTCTCCCGCCACACGTTGCGCCCCATCCACGAGTCGCAGGAGCGCCTGGAGCAGTTCACACAGGATGCCAGCCACGAGCTGCGCACGCCGCTCGCCAGCATTTCGTCATCCCTCGATGTTGCCATGAAGACGGGTGAATATGAACAGGGCATCATGGCAGCCAAGGTACAGGTCAAGCATGCCTCACTTCTGGTGGAGCGACTGCTCGAGGTGGCTCAACTGGACAGGGCGACGGTCGATCTCGGGCCGGTCGACATGACGGCGCTGGTCTGTGCCGTGGCAAGTCAGAACGCTGAATCCTGCAAGGAGCATGAGGTGACGATGTGGACGTCCATCGAAGAAGACGTTGTGGTAGAAGGCGACGGAGTGCTCCTGCATCAGCTGGTCAGCAACCTCATCGAGAACGCTGTGAAGTTCAATGTGCCTGGAGGGACCGTAGGGGTAACCCTCACGAACAAGGCGCTCACCGTCAGAAACTCTGGTGGTGTTATCAGTCCTGACGATTTGCTGCATGTATTCGAGCCCTTCTACCAGGCGGACACGTCTCATGCGCAGCGTGGTTTTGGATTGGGGCTGGCGATTGTGAAGAAGACCGTGGGGCTGCACGGCTGGCGGCTGAAGGTGTCCAGCAGCGCAGAAGCGGGCACGGAGTTCGTGGTGGAGTTCACACCTTCCCCTGCGCGAGGGAGTATACCTTAACCTGTTCTTAGGACACCGCCGTTACCATGACCAGGAGTCTGTACGCAGGCGGATGCGACGGGCTGCACGTTACGGAGCCGTAGCAAATGGAGGAACAATGAACAAAGGAACGAGAAGGATCGTGACAGGCGTTGCACTACTGGCGGTTGTTGCCATCGGACTGACGGGATGTGCTGCGCGAAGGCAGGTGACAGGGAGTGTCAGTGGGACAGCCGACACTGAGTACGTTGTGGCGGCACGTGATGTCTCCGCGGGCACGTCAGTCTCGGGGACCATCCGGCCGGTGCGGTCAGCGACGCTGACAGTCCAGGCACAGGGAGAGGTCACGGCGGTCTATGTTGCGGAAGGAGACGCCGTCAAGGACGGTGATGTCCTGCTGCGCATCGACGCTCGCAGCCAGCAGAACCAGGTTGCCCAGGCCGAGTCCAGATACCGTGCGGCGGTGGCATCGCGCACTGTGACAGAGCTCTCCGGGGTTGCCCAGACGAAAGTGCAGAAAGCGCAGCTGCAGTCTGCACAGGAGCAGGAGAATCAGGCCGCTCTGGCACTGAGTGCGCAGAAGCTGCTTCTGGACAACTACGTCGTGAAGGCGCCATGGGACGGGACCGTGCTGGCTGTCAGCGTGGGCGTCGGCGACATGGCCACCCCGCAGACGACCTTGGTCAAGATCGCCCAGACGTCGGCCTGGAACGTCGAAGCATATGTAGATGAGGTCGACATCCTCAACATCAAGGAAGGACAGGAAGCGCAGGTCGCCATCGACCCGTATCCCGACAAGGAGTTTGCGGGTACGGTCTCCTATCTTGGAAAGACGCTAGTGAGGACACCCGAGGGCCTGAATGCCTACGCTCTGAAAATCCGGCTTACGACAGCGCCAGCCACGCTTGTGGACGGCATGTCCGGCGATGCAACGGTTATCCTGTCGACGGCTAAGTCCGTTCTTGCCATACCGGTTGAGTCTCTCCTGAATGAGAGCGGCAAAAAATACGTCATGCTTGTTGTGAAGAATGCAAGGGGCAAGGCCGTCACGACGAAGACCGAGGTATCCACGGGGCTCGAAAGTGATGAGTACGTTCAGGTGACGTCCGGCCTCAAGGCTGGCGACACGATCCTGCGTCAGCCGGTGGTCACCCAGACGTCTACGTCCTCGGGTTCCCCTTTCATGGGCGGTTAGTAGAGAATGGTCTCATGGAACTGATCCAGCTGACGGACATCCGCAAGATCTATATGATCGGCGGTGTGACTATCGAGGCTCTTGCAGGCGTTTCACTAGACATCGGGGCGCAAGAATTCGTGGCGATCATGGGTCCCTCGGGGTCCGGGAAATCCACGCTGATGCACATCCTGGGCTGCCTCGATAGTCCCACCAGCGGGCGGTATATGTTTAAGGGCAGGGACGTGTCCGGTCTCCGCTCTGACGAACTCGCTGCAGTGCGCAACCAGGATATGGGCTTCGTGTTTCAGGCGTACAACCTGCTTCCGCAGATGTCTGCGCTCGAGAACGTCATGCTCCCGCTGTCCTACGCTACGAAGCCCGTCCGTGATGGGCGGCGCAAGGCAGAGGAACTGCTGGAGCACGTGGGGCTCAAGGACCGCATGAAGAACCGGCCTGTCGAGATGTCCGGTGGTGAGCAGCAGCGCGTCGCCATTGCCCGGTCACTCATGATGGACCCGTCCATCATCATGGCAGACGAGCCCACCGGAAACCTGAACTCCAAGGGAGCACGTGAGGTCATCGACCTCCTCAAGGCGCTTCACGAGGAGGGGAAGACCATCATCTACGTGACGCACGACGACAATATCGGGGCGCAGGCCGAGCGGGTCATCCGTATCCGTGACGGTCTCGTCGTGGTGGACGAGGGGGACTGACATGGACCTGCGAGACAGTTACAAGAATGCAACCCGCTCCATTGCCGGTGCCAGGATGCGTTCGTTCCTGACGATGCTGGGCATCATTATCGGCATCGCGGCCGTCATCCTGCTCATGGCCGTGGGCGAAGGGTCGAAACGCAACATACTTGCGCAGATCCAGGGTAGCGGCTCGGGGAACCTGTACCTGACCCCGGGAGCGCAGTCGGGCATTCTCTCATCCGGCCGCAACCGGACCACACGAGACACGGGTGCCAAGATTACCATGGACGACCTCAAGGCGATCGAGGCAAAGGTGACATATCCAATCGTCGTGTCGCCCGCAAATACGATGGGCATCACGGTCAAGCGTGGCAATACCACGATGGCGGGGAGCGGTATCTTCGGTACGGAGACCTACTTCGAGGTCAACAACTTGACCATTGAGAGCGGACGCCCCATCGTCGCCAGTGATGTCAGCAACCGGACGCGCAACGTGGTCATTGGGGCAAACGTGAGTTCGACACTGTTCCCGGACGTGTCGCCTGTGGGCCAGCTCATCCGCATCAATGGGATGAGTTTCAAGGTCGTGGGTGTGACTGCCACGAAGGGGCAGAGCCTCTTCGGGAACTCGGACAACGCCGTCATCCTGCCCATCACAGTTGGAGAGAAGTCATTTGGCATGCAGCATGACCGCATCAGCATGACGACCATCAAGAGTGTCAACCCGGACGACAGCGGTGCCATTGTGAAGCAGATCACGATCATCCTGGAGCGGAAACACGGCAAGGTCGACTTCAGTGTCCTCGACCAGAAGGCACTCACCAGTCTCTTCTCTTCGACACTGAGCATCTTCACGACGCTTCTTGCTGCAATTGGGGGACTTTCGCTGATCGTTGGGGGCATCGGCATCATGAACATCATGCTCGTATCGGTGACCGAGCGCACCAGGGAGATCGGCATCCGAAAGGCACTGGGAGCACGCGAACGGGACATCCTGGCACAGTTCCTCATCGAGTCGTCCCTGCTGAGCGGGATCGGCGGTATTATCGGGGTCGTGTTCAGCGTTCTGGTCGCAGACTTGATCATCCAGCGCTTCGTTCCCACCTACGTTACCACGTCCTCGGTCCTGCTTGCCGTTGGTTTCTCCATCGCCGTTGGCATCTTCTTCGGGGTGTATCCCGCCCGCAAGGCTGCACGGCTCAGACCCGTCGAAGCCCTGCGCTATGAATAGAAGGCGTATCATGCAAAGGAAATTCCTGGAAATCATCGTCGTTGTCGGGTCGATCCAGGAACAATCTGACGGGCACCAGACACTTGGAAGGGCCAGACAAGAGCCTTCTCTTCCCGCCTCGTGATGCGCCACGCTACGTCTGGCAGATTGGGCAGATGAAGGATGACGTGCCGCTGGTCCTGATTTTCCGGACGACGGTTCCGCAGACGGGGCACGGCTTCCCTTCGCGGTACCCGACCAGGAACTCCGTGAAGCGTCCAGGCTGACCGTACAGGTCCTTCTCGAAGGCCAGCCCACCCAGCTCCAGTGCATGCCCAAGCTGTGAGCGGATCGCGGCATAAAGTGCGCGACGCTCGGACGCAGTGACGTCGGTGGTCTTGCGCAGGGGATGCAGTCCGGCGGCGAACAGGATGTCCTGGATGTAGACGTTGCCGATGCCCGCAATATTCTTCTGGTCCATGAGAACCGTCTTGATTGCGCTCCGTTTCCTCTGTTCCAGCATCCTTTCGAACGCGCCTGGTGTGAACTCAGCGTCGTCCAGCGGGTCGAGACCCAGCGAGCCTGTCATGGCATGGGAAGCGAGCTCGACGGTCTTGACCGCGTGGACGTACCCGAACCACCAGAAGTGCTGGCTGAAAGCACTGCCGTCTTCGAACAGGACGGCTGATTGGCGGTTCTTCGGCAAGGGTTCACCCTTGCGGTGGAAGAGGGCTTCTCCGCCCATGCCGAGGTTGAGCAGGAGCGTCGCCCCCGGCTCGAGGTCGATGAAGATCCATTTTCCTCTCGACGTAACGTGGCTCACCTGTGTGTGGACAAGCATTCTCCCGAATTCCTCGGGCGATACGTTCAAGCATCTGGGCTGGACGACGTCGACCCTGGCCACATGCCTGCCGCGGAGTTCCCGGTCCATTTGTCGTGCCAGGCTGGCCACTTCGGGTAGTTCGGGCATGGTGTTCTCCTCGTTCCTGAGACCGGCTACAGCGAGCGCACGACTTGGGCCAGGGTTCTGACTCCTTCGTCGATCTCGTCGGTGGTCAGCGCGCAGAACGGCAGCCGGACGAAGGTGTCTCCTCTCCCATCAGCGAAGAAGTCACACCCGTTTGTGAGCTGGATACCTTTCTCCAGACCCTTGGTGATGAGGGCTTCAGCCTTGACACTCTTGTTGAGCGTGACGCCCACGAAGAAACCACCCTCAGGTCTGGCCCAGGTTCCCAGGTCGGCCATTTCCCCGTCGAGTGCCATAAGCAGTACACTTAGGCGTGGGCTGTAGAGGTTGTGCAACTTCTCGATCTGAGCGGGCAGCAGGCCCCTGTCGATAAACTCGAAGACCGTAGCCTGTGACAGAAGGGACGGTGTGATGTATGTATCCTGCGCGGTCTTGCCGAGGCGGTCCATGTATTGCTGGGGGCCGAACGCGACGCCGACGCGCAGGCCGGGCGACAGCAGCTTGCTGAAGCTGTTTAGCTGGATGGTGCGCTGTGGGATTATAGACTGGATCGTGGGAACGTCGTCACCGGCATATCGCAGGCGGCGATAAGGGACATCTTCGAGGACGAGCATGTCGTACTGCTCTGCCAGGACGGCGAAGGTCCGGCGCTTGGCCTCTGCCATCGTTGTACCCGAAGGGTTCTGGAAATCGCTGATGACATATGTCATCAGCGGATGGTGTTCGCGGATGAGCTCCTCACAGGCGGTGAGGTCCATGCCATCTTCCTGCAGGGGAACACCGACAACCGTGGCCCCCGCCCGGCGCAGGACCTTGATGACACGGTCATACGAGGGCTGCTCGACCAGGACGGTCGTGCCCGGCGTGATGAGGGAACGGGCCACGAAATCGACGATCTGCAGGGCTCCCTGGCTCAGCAGAACCTGGTCTGGCTGGAGTCCGTGACCGGCTGCGATGAACTCACGCAGTGGGCCGAATCCCCGGAAGGAACCATATTGCAAAATCTGTGAGCTGTACTTGGCGAGAGCCGACGCGGCGCACTCTCCCAGGGCCTCCACCGGAAACGCTTCTGTTGCGGGAACCCCTCTCGTGAATGCAATCATGTTACTTGCCTCCTGGATGTGTCTGATACGTTCATGATGATTCCTACAGGACCATGAAGACTGCCGAGATGAGCAGTACGGCGTAGATGAGCTGGGTGAAGCGTTCACCGCTGATGCGGTGATGCGCGATGTCTCCCAGCAGGGCGCCGAGCGCAAGGAACGGCAGAGACGTCAGGACAAGCTTCCCTGGCACGCCGGCCAGCTTGTGGCGCACGACAATATCTGCGATGATGAACACGTTGAGTGTCGTCCAGATGGCAACCAGCGTAGCGCGGAACGAAGCTTTGTCCTTCAGCTTCTGAGTCGCGTAGATGATGACAGGCGGACCACCCGAGGTGAATGCCCCCTGCATGGCGCCTCCGATGAACAGCAGGATGTTGAGAAGCCACACAGGCCATGGTTGTGGTGTTCCTCTGCCTGGCCGGAACTGCGTGACCAGTCCCTGGATGCCGACGACGACCATGAAGATGGCGAGGATGTGCATCAACGTCGTACGTGGCAGAACATTATAGGCGACCATGCCAATGGGAAGTCCCGGCAGGACAAATGCAAGGATGCGC
>DASVKR010000109.1:0-4042 GCA_036385275.1 Candidatus Cryosericum sp.
TTGGAGCTGTCGGGAGGACAGGATGCTCTGTAAGGGCGTGAGTTCCTGCTTCAACCTGTCGAAGAAGCTCGGCCATGATGAGCACCTTGATGGTGCTTGCCGACGGAAATATGCTGGAAGTCTGATACTCGAATAAAGGAAGTGTCGGTGTTGCAGCATAGACACCAAATTTTCCCTGAGCACCGCCGAGCAGTGCACGTACCTGTTCCTGCCAGTCTTGCATACTTTCTCCTTGCATAACAATCTACCATATACTACAACATCATTTCATCTCTCTTCCTGTCTATGCTATAGCACGCTGGATTTATTTGCAAGAGCCCTGTGCTCAGCTTCAGAGAGCGAACCTTGCTTCGATATGCTTTTGAGTAGCCCGCAGCGGGTATTTACCTGTGCACATCTCAATCAGTGTGCAGCATGTGGAAGTGTTGCTCATACTCAAGTACATTCATCGCCGCATTACGCGAACACGTACAGACAGGACTTACTGTCTGTACGTGGATGTTCCTCCGGGAGGCTGCCGGACGCCGAAGTGCGGTTCTTCCGCGAGGTCTGACGAGTGCTTCAGAGCGTCTGGTTGCGTATCCACCGGTCGAGATGCTGCAAGAGGCTCTCCTGGTTTTCCATAGGCAGAAACAGCGATGGCGTCGGCAGGACAGTCCGGATGCGATCTGCGTAGGCTGAACTGAAACTCCGGTTGTCCAGCATGAAAACACTTCGCAGCGTATGCGGATCCATCTGGTGCAGTGTGTATTGCAGCAGGGTCAGCGCATAGGGCAGATCGAACTGTCGAAAGGGATCGCCCCGCCTCTCTTTGAGCGCTTGTTTGAGGCGTGTCACCGTTGGAAGGAACGAATTCGGAAACTGCAGCTTCGTAACAAACAGAAACTTCGCCGATACGATGTCGCCGAAACTCAGGTAGTCGAACGGGATGAGCAGAATAGCCCTGTTCTGGCCGGAAAACTGTTCCAGCAGTTGCGTGCGTGTGTGCCCGTTCTTGGGAAGCAACAGGCTATATTCGGCTAGTCCAGGCTCGCGCGCAAGAAACGACTGCATACGGTGCAGCGTCTCGAGAGAGTTTGACGCGACCATCGCTTTTCCGGGGAAGCGTCTCATCGCCTCGGCAATGAGACGGGCGCCTTCCTTTTCGAATCCGGACTCGTTTGGCTTCGGCAGGTGCAGCGTCACGAATGTGGGGACACGAGGGCCGTCCGGCTCATCGTCGACGACAACTGCCGCAGGCTCGGGATCCATGAGGCCGAATGTCTCGGGCAGAAATCGCTCGTCACCGGCAGGACATACGCTCGTCCCGGCGAGGAAGAACTGGGCGTAAGCGTTGCACGCCCGGATGCGTGAGGCAAGGACCGTCCTGGTGCTCGCCAGCATGATCTCCTGACCCTGACGTTCCATCCATACGGCGTAGGCAGGGTTGTCTGCATTGTCCAGAACAGAAGCAAGGTCTCGACACTGCGTGAAGTATGCCATTCGCATTGTTGCAGGCAGTGCCTTTCCTACGTTCGCGACGGCCTCCACCATTGCGTCCGCCGTGGATCTGAGGGCCGCGAACTCGCTGACAGACCAGAGCGTTTCGCCGATTGCGATGCGTCCTCGGACCCCGGCGTTTTCCTGATGGGTCACACGCAGGTAGAGCTCTCCGAGAAGAGTCCCGGCGCGTGCAGCAAGATCGGCCACAATGGCGAGACCCGGAACTTCGCCTCGCTCGCCTGCAATACCGGCGATGATACGCAGCGTGATCGAGGTGACCTGTACCTCAGGCACGTCGAGCACATCACTCATGAGTTTCTCAGTTTCGGGCGAAGAAACCAGGACCGGTGTCGACTCGCCAAGTTCATGGAATACGTGTGGTGCCTCGGCGAGGTCGGTCACGTGGAGGTGAGCGACGCGGGCACGGGCCAGCGATTCCTGGACGGGACACACATCATGAAACGGACAGCTCGACTCGAGCTGGCAGTGAGCCGCCGATATATGGTTTATGAGACGGGATTTCTTCAGGAACAGCGGCATGCCGGGGATGAAGACTGAGCGTGTCTCCCATTCATAGACGATGAGAGCTGAGAGCTCAAAGCCGAATTCGCGACGCATGGTAGGACTGTGCGTCGCTCCATCGAGCAGCATGAGGCAGACGAGGTTGTTGGGGCTCTCCTGCGATATCCAGAGCGGTCGCGCATCGCCAGGTCGTGCGTCCTCCAGGAGTGGTTCGATGGCTGCAGGCGCGCGCAGCAGCACAGCGCCGGGGCGTGTGGATGCCTGGATATCCTCGAGGTATCGGGCTCGAAGTGACTGAGGTTCACACTGCAGGAGGACATCGCGGCCGGAAGCCAGCAACGCCATCTCTGGAGAGGCTATGTCGCCCGTGACGCCCGGCTTCAGGGCCTTCAGGTGTGGCAGACGCGAACGATCGAGGTCCGTCAGAACAGCTTCCAAGCCTGCCATCTCAGATGGTTGAACTGTCGCTCTGGTATCGCCGGTGTCCAGAAGCCCCAAGTCTGCCACGACCGGATAGAGAAACTGGATTCGCTGCACGATGGAATCAGGGAGTGCAGACTGTGCAATCTTGTCTTTCAGTTTTCGGTAGAAGCGAAACAAGGAGAGACTGTCTCCAAGAGCTCTGTGAGCTTCCTCCTTCTTGATTTCGAGCGAGTCGACCAATGCGACGAGACTATGACTCTGCAGGTCCGGGAAGAAGATGCGTGCGAGTTCGAGGGTGTCAAACACGGCATTCGTGAGCTGACCCTGCAGTGCTCTGCGCAGGAAACCTTCATCAAAGCTGGAGTTATGCGCCAGCAATGGACTGCCGCCCGCAAACTGCAGGAACTGGTCGACAACCTGGTCCACGGGTTCTGCCGGTTCGAGGTCAAGAGTAGTAATCCCTGTGAGGGCAGAGATGAATTCGGGCAGACGTGCCCCTTGCTTCAGGCGGCAGAACTGCTCAAATCGTTCGACTTCCTTGCCCCCACGTACCTTGACGGCACCAATCTCGATGATTTGATCGGAAGCCTGATCGAGGCCTGTTGTTTCCAGATCGAAGAAGACGAGTTCCTGTTCGTTTTTCAAATGGTTCCTTTCTATTTGAAGTAGGCAATTGTCACCCCATCGCCACCCTCTTCGGGGCTGGAAAAGCTGAAGTGATCAATACTTGGCAGGGTCTTGAGGAATTCATGGATCTGCTTTCGCAGGATGCCCGCACCCTTGCCGTGACAGATGTAAACGAATGAAAGGCCTGAGAGGTAAGCCACGTCGATGTACTTGTCGAGTTTCTCGAGCGCCTCGTCGACACGGCTCCCATGCAGGTCGATTTTCATGGGAACGAACGGCAGCGTCGGTTCACGCGCTCCACTGTATTGCATGGCGCGGTTCTGATAGGAGTTGAGCTCGGGTTCGGTCAGCTTGCGCACTTGCGCTTCAGGCACCGTCGTGCGCATGGAACCCGACTGGAGAACAAGCTTGCGCTTTTCCTTCAAGACATCGATGACAATGGCCTGTTTGTTGACCGAGGTAATGATGACCAGATCACCCGGAAGGATTTCTTCGACGGGCGTGAATGGAGGCTTCTCTTCATACGGCTCCGCTTTCTGGACAAGTTCGTCGCGTGTCACTTCGACCTCCCGCTTGGCATCGCGGGCTGCCTGTGGCTGGCTCTTGAGGCTGTCCTGATATTGCCTCATCAGATCATCCATGCGCTTGCTGACTTCGTCGACGATGCGTTGACCCTCAGCATGGGCTGCTTTGAGCTCCTGTTTCTCGTTTGCTTCAAGCAAAGCCAGTTTTCCCTCGTAATCGTCCCGCAGCTTCTCCAGTTCCTGATGGTTCACGTTCAGGCTATCCTTGGTATGACTGATCTCTTGGGAATCAGTTACGATGCGGCTCATCAATTCGGTGGTTGTCTTGTGCTCGTTACTGAGTTCATCGTGGGCGAGCGCAAGTACTGCTTCGGGGAGTCCCAGTCTCTCACAGATAGTGAACGCATGGCTTTCGCCCGGGGAGCCAAGGATGAGCTCGTAGGTCGGCCGAAGCGTTTCGACGT
>DASVKR010000110.1:0-13103 GCA_036385275.1 Candidatus Cryosericum sp.
CGGCTGGAATTCGCGTGGGGTTTCTGGCACTTTGCAGGACATTCATAGAACACACGAGGTGACACATGGACACATCGGGCACACTTGCAGGTATTGTCTGCCGTGAACTTGGGCCTGAACTCTGGCCACAGCTGGAAACACTATTTGGCAAGAATGGAGCATGCGGCGGCTGCTGGTGCTGGTATTGGCGGCTTGCGGGCGTGGAACGCTGGGACGACGTGAAGGGCGAGGTGGCGCATGAGCGACTGTGCCATGCAGTCCAGACCGGAATGGTGCACGGGATACTTGCCTTCGACGGAGAGACGCCGGTGGGGTGGTGCTCATTCGAGCCGCGTGCTTCTCTGCCACGGCTGGAACGCTCACCAAAGTTCAGGGGCACGTCAACAGAAGGCGTGTGGTTTGTGGGGTGTTTCTTCATCCAGCGCGGCTGGAGGAGGCGCGGGTTGGCGGAGGTGTTGCTGGAACGCGCACTCGAGATGATGGAACGTGAAGGAGCTCGCGTTGTCGAGGCCGTGCCGACAGAAACGCACGGACGCCCACAGGCGGACGCGTTCTTGTTCACGGGCACGCAAGGGATGTTTGAGCGGCACGGGTTCCGCGCGGTCCCGGGCGCACGCGGCAAGACCACTGTCATGAGACGTGAATTTATTCCAGGAGTGCAGTGCGAGGTGGTGGGTTCGCCGTAACCTTCGCAAGGGGGCGGACGTAGACAAGGTGGACAGTCGGTCAGTGTTCTCTAGAAGACCGGCTGCGAGGTTAAGGAGAAGATATGACTGAACAGAACACACACAGGACCCATTCCTCGATGGCGAACGTCGGCATTCTGCTGATCGTCGTCGGCATCGTCATCCTCGTACTGCAATATGTCCATATCGACATGAGCTGGCTTCCGAACCGCTGGACGGAGCTGTCATGGCCACTGCAAATCATCATTCCCGGACTCGCGTTGTTCGTTGTGGGTCTGGTGCTTCCTGACCGGGCGGGCGAGGGTCTGTCCGGGTTCGGGCTTGTGGCCGCGGCAGTGGGAACCCTGCTCTGGTATCAGGGTATCACTGGCACATGGGAAAGCTGGGCATATGCATGGGCACTCGTGTTCCCCGCCGCGGGAGGACTTGCGGGCATTATCCATGGGACGTTGCACGCCAACTGGCGGCACGTCAGGGATGGCGCGGGAGGTCTTGCCTTCGGTCTCGTCGCCTTTGTGGTATTGGGGTACGTTTTTGAGGGCTGGCTGGGGTTCGAGGGGTTTGGACTCAACCGGATTGCTGCCTGGGTTCCCGGGGTGATCCTGCTGACAGTGGGCGTCATCGTCCTTTTTGCCGGTACGCCGGGCGAACGCAGCTCAAGGCGCGCCGAGCGTGAACAGCTGCGCATCGAGCGGGAGCAGAAACGGGCAGAGCGTCGTGTGACACCTCAGGGACGGACGAGTACACTAGTCGTGCCTCCGGAGGAGAAGAAGATGGAGACCATCACGCCTCCCGAGCCGGCGAAGCCCGACGACGGGCAGTCCAGCTGACGGGCTACCTGGGGACTGTCGCTATCTTGACGACGTGGCTGGCATGTCCTTCGCGCCAAGTTGACTCGAGGCTGTAGACATACGTGCCGGGATCCGCAGGCAGCGTGAACATGCCGCCCCGGACCTCGACCCGTGTCGGTTCGTGATCGTTCCAGAGATACGCGAACAGGTCGTGCGGCCGGCGGCCATAGTCGACTGATACTGTGGAACCACAGGGCGCGGTCACCGCAGTGACGTCGGTGACAAACTCGTCCGGCACGGGGGCATCAGACTGGATCCCCTGTCCAGGGGATCGCCAGCCATAGGTGCCCAGACGGACCGGCACAGGGCCAGAGGTTGTGGCAACAACAGGTGTCACTGGTTCACTCAATGAGGTACAACCGGCAGCCACACAGCACATGACTACAATCAGGATCAGCGCCAGACATTTCATCGATTCCTCCTCGACCGCAGCACAGCTCGCGACGGTATACTGGTAGGACGACTGTGCGGGTCGCCGGGTTCCCGGAGGCTAGAAGCGTGAGGCCAGCAGACGGGCGAGCGCCTCGAGGGCGACGATCGGCTGGGGCGTCGTGCTGGTGGCAGCAGTGTTCAGCGTGTACAGGAGTGTAAATACCGTTTCGTTTTTCCGCACGAGCAAGGCAGCTGCGTCGGGGTCAGAGTACCGTGCCGAGACGTCTCCGATCACCGCCGTTCCTTTGTCTTCGACCAGTCCAGCGCTTGCCACCTTGTCCCGGTACCAGGCGTATGCCTGGTCACGGACCACAGGGCTACTGTACTGCGAAAACTGCCCTCCGAGAAATGTGACGGAGCCGCTCCGGAAATCGATGGTGATACCGCTCTTTGTGCCGGCCAGTTCTTTGCCCTGACCGTCCGTGCTTTCATCAGGGAAGAATACGAAGGTTTTGTCGGCGTACCCGACGTCGACGGCTGTTCCCAGCCCCGTCTCGTTAAAGTCCTGTGGGCTGAGCGTAACACCGGGGAGCACAGTTATGGGCTCGTTCACAGTCGTGCCTCGTAGGGCTGAGATAAGCGTAACTGTGCCTCCACTGACGAGGGCGAGCACGATGACAATGCTGACGAATGTGCGCATGCGTTTGCGGTTCACTGTTGCCTCCAGGTACTGGCCATCAGTATAGGACGACTCACTGCTCGAACAATGTCGTCAGCGCGTCAGGAGAAGGCGGACCAGGACGAGAAGAGCCAGGTGAGCCGGGTAGTACGCATAGAACAGTCGTGACAGACGGCCAAGGTGCAATCGGGGCGGCCAGAGGATGAACGGGATACTGGCCACTGCGTAGACCTGAGACGGCCAGAAGATGACCCCGGCGAGCCAGTGCAGCAGTGCGTGGCCGATGGCGAGTTGCTCTCTGTGCCTAAACAGCACGAAGCTGGCCAGGCACAGTAGAACGCCATAGAGACCGTAATCCGGACCCACGGCCGGCAGCCAGAGCTGTACGGCAGCCAGGCCCAGCGCAAGGACGACCGCCCACCATCTGCGGCGGTCCCATCCCCAGATAGCTAGCAGTCCCAGGAGCAGCGTGCCAAAGATATTGAGGGTCCACGGGCGCACATCGAACGCGATCATGTAGATGGGCTGGGCGATAACACCCCAGACGGCAAGCCTGAGCGCGTAGCGCGAAAGGTTGCGGGTGTGCAGATAGCCGACGGCAAGCTGGTAGGCGAAGAGGGGAAAAGCCACGCGCCCGATGATGCGGAGCCAGCCTACCTGTGGCAGCAGGATGGCTCCCACGTGGTCGATGGTCATGGAGATAATGGCGATAAGCTTGAGGGCGTCAGACTGTGCGAGCGTCGGTTGCCCGTCTCCTCGGGAGGGAATACCTTCATCATGGTTCGTCATTGTCAACGATTCATCGCCTCGCTCTTCTTGACAGCCCCCTGAGGCAGCACTAGAATACTGCAGCAAAGCCGCGTGTTGGGGCGTCGTCTAATGGTAGGACACTGGCCTTTGGAGCCATGAATTGCTGGTTCGACTCCAGCCGCCTCAGCCATCTTCTTCTGATACAGACAAATGCCTCGATCCTGGGTTGACGCGGTCGAGTCAGCACAGCCACAGGACAGAGGCATATCCGTAGTGTAGCAATCCCGCCTGTTTTTGCTAGACCACCTGGCCGGCGAGGAGCGCATAGGTGTTTGCCGCATTGAACTTGCCCACTCTCTGCAATGCCATCACGTATGCACCGAGGACCGGGTCGAGCAGTGGCGGTCCCAGCCGTGCGAGTGGGGCGACTTCATGTACCAGCAGTGTCAGCCTGTCGACGAAAGCAGCATTGCTGCCCCCGAAGACCGAGCCTCCCAGAACGACATCGACCGCCTCACGCTCGAAGCCCATCTTGAGGACCAGTCCTGTGATTCCCTCTGCCAGCGACTCTGCCTGCAGCAAAAGGATACGCTTGCACACTTCGTCGCCGGCCGTCGCGCCGTCGAAGACCAGCGGCACGAGAGCCAGAGCCCGCTGCAGCAGTTCTCCGTGTCCTGCCGTGTCTTGTATGGCCTCGAGGAACAGGAGCTGCAGCGTGTCATAGTCGGGGGCACCGGTCACGTCCAGTACCGTCTGCTCCAGCACGGATTTCGACCCTGTCCCATCGTGGGAAAGAAATGCATAGTGCAGGATGTCTCTCAGCATGTCCAGTCCGCCGCCTCGCAGGCCGCTCTCGTAGCCGAGACCCCGGAGCGTGACCCAGGTCCCATCGTGGCTGCAGGCACATGCATTGGCGCCTCCGCCGCACACCAGAGCGATTCCCCAGCCCTTGTTGCTTCCGGCCTTGAGCATGATCCATGTATCGTTGACAAGGTCGAAGACGAGCCCGGGGAATGCGGTAACCAGGGCTGCATTAAGTACCTCGCGGTCCTTAGGTAGATCCATGCCGGACAGCCCGAACACAGTGCACTCGATCTGTGATAGCGAGAGGTTCGCAGCCGTCAGGGCTCTCTGAACGGCGTTGGTGATGCCTGATATGGCTGCTTCGAGTCCAACGATCTGGTAGTTGGAGGCTCCTCCTTCGCCGGATCCGATGATATGGCCGGCATCGTCACCGACGACAGCCTTCGTTCGGGTGGTCCCCCCGTCGACGCCGAGATAGTATGTCACAGCCATGCTAGTGTTCCTCCTTTAGAACTGCCTGATTGCCTTCCCAAGTTGAGGGATTCCCGATGACCTTTCACGTCTGATTCGTCTGCTTCTCGTCTGGTGATATCTGGAATACGCCCTCTTTCCACCTGCCAAGTATACCATGGTTCATCATGCTGTCTGCATTTGGCAGAGCGCTGGTTGGCACAGCTACGGTGGACGGCAATGCGGTTCGAACGCGCAGGTAGTGCAAACGGTTCTAGAAGGGAAAACCCACGGCGGGTCTGGATGATGTTTCCTATCGACCCCCACCCTTGCTACCAGGAAAGACTCGTGGGTGACTCGACTCCTATTGCATTTCGGTCGAAAACCGCAATAGTTTGTTCATCATATAAGATAGGTGTCCAAGATGTGCTATATGGACGGCAGACTCAGACTCCGCATCTTATGCGGATCAGTCTAGTTGGGGCTAACCAGAAGGAGCGGTGATGCGGGAGTTTTCTTTTGTCGACATTAAGGGACATCGATACATACGCGATCGCATTCCTGATGAATGTCCCATTTGCCACTTCTCTGTGCAGCCGAACGAGATCGACTGGGCTCTCGCCAGCTTCGACAGCGACCCAGAAGCGATGCTCGAGGTCATCTTTCAATGCCCTCGTCACGAGTGCCAGCATCTCTTCATTGCGCGCTACTGGCGGGATGACGGCCTTTCGGCGATAGTCATTACAGGCGCCTACGGCCTTCGGCAATTCCGTTTGCTGGAGGCCGTTCCGGCGACACCCGTTCAGCCCAGCTTTCCACTGGAAATCGCCAAGGGTTTCCCCTCGTTTGTCGAGGTCTACGGTCAAGCGCTGGCCGCGGAAGCCTACAAGCTAGACCAGGTTGCCGGACCTGGCTATCGGAGAGCGCTGGAATTTCTCATCAAAGACTACTGCATCTCTCAACATCCGTCGGACGGGGAGGCTATTCGCCTGCTGCTCCTGTCCGCGTGTATACAGAAGTACGTCGAGAGTCCACAGGTGAAGATTGCTGCAGAACGAGCTGTTTGGCTGGGCAACGACGAAACACATTACGAGCGTCGCTGGGACAGCATGAACATCGAGAACCTGAAGGAACTCATCCAACTCACAGTGAACTGGATACACAGCAGCATTCTCACTAAGAAGTACCAAGAAGACATGCCCGGGTCATGAGTGTGCTCTTAATCAGTGCTTCCGGCAGACGGCCGTGAGCGCTAGCGTGATGTGAGGCGCAACGGCCGCTGCTGAAGCGCAACACGTTGGGCTGAGAAACAAGAGGAACCAAAACGAGTCTCTGACATAAACTGTTGCACCCATTCATGCGCTTGGGTTGGGTGGCGACGGCATCGGGGGATGGGCAGCTTGCCGAAGGCCCGCAGGCGATCCACCTCCTGGACCAGGAGCTACTTCAGCCTCCCTCCGTAGGAGTACTTGAAGATCTCCGAGAGATGAGCCAGGGCAGCCACCATCCGGCTGCCGTAGAGAGGCTTGCGGTTCTGGCCTGTGTTGGCGTAGTACTCGTCGAGGGTCCGGGACTTCTCCGGGCGGCTGTCGGCGTGGAGATACCGTTCGCGCACGGTGTCCACATACTCATTCCGACCTCCCTAGGCTGGCTCCTCTTGATGAGGGGTTGGGTGACGTCTTAGGTGCAACAGAGCCAGTTTGGGTGAGATATTGGGTGATTGAGATCGAACGCTTGACTTGATGCCCGGCTTTGCCATATTGTTCTCATGATATGTGCCAACGTACCCAGCAGACGGCCAATTAAAGGACCGAGGAGTTCACGGCCTTGCTGATGTGTGGTGCTGGGTTGTGCCCGATGGAATGCCTGCGCCTGCGGGTGCAGGAATTCGATTTCTCCCGCGACGAGATTCTCGTCCGCGATGGCAAGGAAGCGAAAGATGGGATCATTATGCTGTCCGAATCGCTCAATGCGTCGCTCCAGGATGACCTCAACACGGTCAAGTCGGTTCATGACGAGGATTTGCCCTCCGATTACAGCTTTTCTCGCGAATAGCGTAACATTAGGTGGGTATAGTACTAGACAAGTTGTCTGTATGCAACAGAATAGATGTATAGGTTCGTATAGAATCAGAGTTGAAACATTCAAGGAGGAACGCAGTGGATAGAGAGTTCCTGAAAGAAATGCGAGAATACGCCTGGAGTTACTATATCGCAAATTCTGAAGCCCGTCTAGCTACATTTAGGTTCTACTTGACATTTTGCACAATTTTGGTTGCTGGTCTTGCTGCGATGGTCGGAACGAGTGAAAAATGGCCTGCATTTTTTCTCGCCCTACTACTTTCCTTTCTATCGTATATTTACTGGAAAGTTGATCTCCGACATAAGGCATTAATTGGCAACGCAGAGCAAGCGCTTGAATTCTTGGAGAGAAGTCTCCCCTTACCCGAAGCAGGAAAGCAGCCTCACGTACTCCAGTTATTTTGGAGCGAAGCCGAGCGTTCGAAGTCTTACCGACGTTTTCCAAAACACTTTAGTCCCAATGCTCATTTTGGCTATTCCACATGTGTCCATTTGGTGTTTGGGGTTTTTGGTCTAGGCGGCATAACTATAGCCATCGTCTTGGCAATTTCGTGACATGATAGACGTATTGCTCATTAACTCCCCGATTCTTCGCACGAATCGAGACCCAGATTCGGGAAGTAGCGTTCCCCCAATTGGACTAGGCTATATTTACACTCAACTTACCTTGTCAGGCTATGAGTGTCAGTTCATTGATGCAATCGTTGACAACCTGCTTCCAAATGAGATTGTTGGAATTATCAACCAATCTCACGCGGATTACATAGGTCTCAATATCTTTAGCTCAAATCTCGATATTGTTCGTGATATTGTGAAGAATGTCACATCTCCTAGGACTTTCCTCTTGGGAGGTCCGGCAATTCATACACTAGTCTCTGAAATAGGAACTTGGGATACCAATAACAGTATCATTGTAATAACTGGCGAAGCCGAGCTAATACTTCCAGAAGTCATCAAGAATCCAATGCGATGGGGAGAAAGCTCTGCTAATATGAGGATCATACATATCACACCTGAATCACCCTTTTATCCATCGAATATTGACCTTCCACTCGATAGGTCGATATTCAAGAATGAGCCTATTCAAAGACCAGATTTGGGTTTGGTAGAATCGCATGTCATAGCAAGTCGAGGGTGCTTATACAATTGCGCATTCTGTACGGCCGCCACATCACTTAATCAACATCTGAGACCTCGTTATAGGTCATATGAGAGTTTAAGCAAGGAAATTGAAACTATCCGAACTTTACAACCCCGCACTAATTGTATCCGAGTACTTGATGATCTATTTCTGAGAGATCAAGCCAGCATCGAACTCGCAACAAGGCTTTTTTCAGAAAGCGGTCTGTTTTGGCGAAGCATGGCACATATCAGTACTTTTCGAGATGCGCCCCCTAATTGGCTAGATGACATAAAGAAAAGTGGATGTCGAGAATTGTTTATTGGTGTTGAGTCTGGCAATGATGAAACTCTCAGGCATATACGCAAACCGTTTTCTGCTGATGTAGCATATCGAACTATATCTCGCATCCTAGATGCTCAAATTCCCGTCAAATGTTACTTCATCTTAGGTTTCCCTGGAGAAACCGAAGCAGATGTGAAGGATACTGTAGCCTTAGCATCGCGTCTGAAAAGCTACGCTTCCAGAGTCGGCGTTCAACTTAGAATCAGCGCGTTTCGATTTAGGCCATATCACGGAACGGCTCTTTACGATGAACTTGTTCAAAAAGGTCAGACCATCACCCAGATCGTAAATCGGGTCGACACTCCAGAATCGGGTTCTTTTAATTCTTATGACTGTACATCGGGAGTATATGCTGTGTATAGTGAGAGTATCCTAGATACGTACATGTTGGAAATGGAAAAACTCAATGGCTGCGCTCAAACCGATACAGATTGACAGAAAGCCTCTGGTCTATTTTGTGGGACTATCAGCAAAACCACATTGCGAGCATCTCGCTCCAGAAACTCGAACGGGGTATATTATCGAGCAAATTGTCCAACGCCTACCCTCTGTAAGGATTGTCAAGACAAACCTTGTAAGAACTCCACCCCTTGACCAAGAAGGCAAACTTCGTTACCCAAATCCAAACGAAATGCAGCGGGGCTGGAATGAATTGCAGCATGAAATGAATCGAACTTCTCCAGATCTACTAGTGACTCTGGGACAGCAGGTCTCGTCTTTCTTGCGCTCTCAAATGGGGGTGCAACCGGCAAAGCCACAACTACCTTCTGATTTTTCATGCGGATCGTATTTGTCACAATCTAGATCCTGTATTCTCTCTGTTCATCATCCATCGTTTGTTTATGTGTACCACAGGAAAGACATCGACAACTACGTTGCAAACGTGGTTCTATCAATATCGTCTTTGGTTCTTGAAAGTGGAAGCGATCCCGAGAAGTGTGGTACAAAAGCGAGTTGGAACTGCCCAACACGCGGTTGTAGCCGACGCTGCTCCGCGGCCGAACCCGGCCGTTGGACGGCCCCGTCGATGGTCTTCAAGCGAAGCAAAGGAGTGCTATGCAGATCTGCATAGAATGCCGTGATAAGCCGATGGACAGGCAGCAAGCAGTCGAATGCAAAGGAGTCGATACTCCTTCAGCAAGGAATGCCAAGCTGTACTATGTGAACAGCAAGTCAAGACTCCGTACATTATGCGGATGAGTCCAATTGTCTCTCGATGACGAAAGGAGCTTTATGCCGAGGGTAAGGACAGTTGGCTCAGTAAAGACCGAGTTAGTCACGAAAGCCAAAGAAGCGGCTTTCTGTGCCATAAAGGTCTTCAACGATCCTCTCGTGAACTTCAAATCCGAGGCATTTATAGTCCTCATGATGGTTGCTTGGACCTATTTGATGCATGCCTACTACAGGCAGAGTAAAATCAACTACCGATATTACCATCAGGGTCCGAAGCGCAAGACATACGATCGGACAAAACACGGTGCTCAAAAACATTGGGAACTCGAGCGCTGCCTAGACAACCCAGCCAGTCCGATCGATAAGGATACAGCTAATAATCTGCGCTTCCTTATCGGTTTGCGTGACGAAATTGAACACCAGATGACGAGGTCTCTCGACAATTACCTGAGTGGCAGGTATCAAGCATGTGCCTTGAATTTCAACGACTATCTCAAGCATCTATTCGGAAACAAACACGCGCTAGATACCTACCTTACCTACAGCATCCAATTTGCTGATCTGGCACCGACACAAGTGAAGCCTCTGGAGACGAAAGAGGCCATCCCTGCAAATCTTCGCTCGTACATCACTGATTTCGATGGCAGACTGTCGCACGACGAATATAATAGCCCCAAGTACTCCTATCGCCTGATCTTCATGAAGAAAACGGTCAACAGACCGGGACAGGCGGATAAGGTGGTCGAATTCATTGACCCCAACTCCGATTTGGCCAAGACCATCGATAAGGAGTACTGGGTAAGAAAGGAAGTGGAGAAGCCCAAGTATTTGGCAACCCAAGTAGTTGCCGAGGTCAATAAGGCCAGGTTTTCTAAGTTTCGCAGGAATCCTGAGCATCTACGGATGTGGAAAACAGAGGATGCCAAGAATCCGGCGAAAGGATATGGAACGATGGTAGCTGGGACGTGGTATTGGTATGAATCTTGGGTCAAACACTGTATTGAATTGTGTCAAGAAGCCGGTGACAAGTACAAATGACGATTGAATCAGTCGTTCCACCGGATTGTCCAAACTGCGGGCCCCCGGTGAACTTTGTGTTGGACGGTTCAGGAGACTCAGTAATGTCTATTTCGACGATACCACCAACTCGAAAGTCATTACAGTCACCTCGGGTAGCGAAGCGGAGTACCCTCCCTCTATGGTCGGGTTACACGTCTCTCTATGCTGTGCATCCGAGTGACACCTTGGGGGCTGTGCTTGATTTGTATCTGGTACCCCGGTGGTAGGGATACTTGTTATGAGCGGGTTTTCACTCTAGAAATTCTATGTGTGCCGAGCTGCTATTTCACGGACGGGGTTAGGGTTATTGGCCACCTCATTGCTTCTCATGCCCTTGATCTGGGTTACAGGCCGTTGGACTTTGAGCCAAGCAAAGGAGTCAACACGCCTTCAGCAAGAAATTCGAAGAGATGCCATATGGACAGCAAGCCCAAACTCCATGTGTTATGCGGATCAGTCTAATTGTTGTTATGAGAGGGAAGGAAATCAAAAATGGATCCTACATTCTCTGGCCCAAAGTTAAAGATCAAACGGGCTGAACAGCATATCGACGAGCTCAATCAGATACTCTCCACATTTATCAAAACTGACTTTTGCCGTCTTCACGTCGAGAAACAGCAAAATGCGGGCCGTAGCCTCATTAAGTTCGAAATAACCAAGTCTCTTCCCTGTGCAACTCCCCTAGTTATCGGTGACGCGGTCCATAACTTGCATTCTGCCTTGGATCTCATGGCTTGCGAGATCGTTTCTATAGCTGGTGGAACGCCATCTCATGACACGTATTTCCCCTTCGCAGATACAAGGCAGCAACTTGAAGCAGCTATAAAAAGGGGAGAGATAAAGATTGCGGGTTCCGACATCATCGCCGTCTTGCTGGATGTAATAAAACCCTACAAGAACGGAGGAGATACCACCCTCTGTGCTTTGCATAGGCTCGACATAATCGACAAGCACCAGATGTTGATTCCTACGGTTTCCGTCGCTGCTCTGAGACACGTCAACGCTAACATTGGGGTGATGACTCTTACCGACTGCACTTTGACGGTTGGCCAAGGCGGAGTATTGACCCTCGCAAGTATGCCCGGCGATGTTGAGATAGAGGGCCACGGAGAACCTACCTACGCAATACTTTTCGACAAAGGACAGGTTTTTGAAGGTCAAGCGGTTGTCCCAACGCTCCTCCAACTCTCGCAACTCGTTTCTGGCATCGTGCACATAATGGAGAACGCATATCTCTCCAGAGGTTAGGTGACACAAGTGGGCAGGTATCCTGGGTTTCACAGATCCTTGGCAGATTTTGGATGACGATACGGTTGACGCAGCGGATATCTGTTACCCGACGTTCGTACACCGTGAATATGTGACAAGTGTCTTGCAACGCGGCAAACATGTTCTGTGTGAGACACCCCTTGCGTTCACCCTTGAAGATGCTGAGGCAAAGATTGCAGCAGCGCGTTGTAATGGAAAGTTACTGTTGGTCGCGCTCGTCATGTGGTTCGTGGACGCGTACGCGTATATCTGCGACACAATCCGAGCCGGAGATTTAGGCAAACCATTAGTTGCGTACACAACGCGCCTCGCCGCCAGCCGCCTGGCAACCGGTCGCAGAGGACGACGCTGGCGCGCCACTGAACCAGAACGTTATGCCGGCCAGCATAAGATGCTATGATAAACCGTCGGACAGGTATCAAGTAATTGAATGCAAACGAGTTAATACGCCTTCGGCCAGAATCCCAAGGCGTATCACATGGGCGCGAAACCAGAACGTCGCACCTTGTGCTGACCCGTCTGATCAGAGTTAGCGATACCAAGGAGCAACCATGAACTGGATGGAGTTCATCGCCGCGATTGTTAACTCGCTAGCATGGCCCGCCGTCTTGATAGTGGCCATTGTCCTGCTGCGCAAACCCCTGGCGGGATTGGTACCCCTCTTGCGTCACCTCAAGTACAAGGAACTCGAGCTGGAATTCGCCCAGAGAGTTCAGGGAGCTCGTGAAGAAGCCGAAGCGACTCTTGCCCCATTGGCTACACCGGCTGCACGCGTTCCGGAAGTGGATTCACTTCTCCAGCTGGCGGCCGAATCGCCTCGTTTGGCAGTAGTCGGAGCCTGGAGACTGGTCGAATCGTCGGCTCACCGCGCCTGCGCGGCTCTGGGAGTCCCTGTGGAAAGAGGTCGCCCATTCGCCGGACTCGAACTGACCTATGCGCTTCGCCGTGAAGGAGTTCTTGACGATGCGACACTGAGCATGATGAATCGTCTCCGCTCGTTGCGAAACCAAGCCGCCCATGGGGAGGAATTCTCTGTCGACGAGGCGTCTGCTCGTGAGTATGTTCGATTGGCTGAAGCGTTGGCTCAGCGAATTGACGGAAAAACCCCAGAGACTCCCTGACGACAGTCGACCAGATTCGCTTCTCAGAGGAGGTTCTATGCCTGTTCTCAAGACCTGAGATCTCTTGCCCAACTTATAAGTCGTGCCAAGCGACAATTCGGAGTACCACTGACATGACAGGTTACTAGAGGACTCCAGATAGTGACCCCTTGGAGAAGAGTGTCCTGTATCTGAGCACGACCCTCTGCGAACAGAAACAGACGCTAGATGAATTCCGAGTCGACGCTCGTATGGAGGTGCAGGGGGGTCAGGACCTTGAATGCTTCTGCCATCTTCATCCCGTGGCTGGCCCCGACGTCCGCGCTCTTCAGTGCCAAATACTCGATCGCCATCTGGAGTGTTT
>DASVKR010000111.1:0-13243 GCA_036385275.1 Candidatus Cryosericum sp.
CGCATAGAGGTAGCGGTCCCTTGAACCAGTATAAATCGTTCCATCTGAACCAATGGCTTGGGAGGACCAGATCTTCTCGCCTGTCTTGAACTTCCACTCGAGATTCCCATTGTTGGTTGACGTATCATACGGGCATTGCCCCGAATGCCTTGCATCGTAGCCTTCCATGGACCAAATCGGCTGGGTCCCTGCCTTCGCGATTTCTACTCTTATTGTCGCCTGAAGGGCAGAAAACAAAACCAAGGCTATCAACAATACTGCGACGTACCTTTTGATAAGATCCTCCTTTTATTTGAAATTCTTGTCGTGTGTCCTGTCTTCCTTGAGCCGGGTGCCTGTGCAACGACCGTGCTATTGCGGCTTCTTCTCCGAGATGATGACTCCGAGGATATCCGGCCCCACCTGATTTCCGAGGACAGGTTCAATCTGGGCCAGGATGCTCGGCAGGTTGTACCTGGAGGTGAACTCACGCTGGAAGCCCTCAACCTCGGCCCGGTTGGTACCGTACTGGAACCCGATGTATTCGATCCCCTTCTGCGCATGCTTGTCGATGATCGCCCACAGATGTTCCAGCGCAACTTTCTTGGTGCGGGGACGGTCCTCGACATCCGTGACTCCCTGGGTGAAGGTGAGGATGGGCTTGATCTTCAAGATGCTGGCAGTGATGGCGGCGGCCTTGCCAATGCGCCCGCCCCGCTCGATATACGTGAAAGAGTCGAGCACGAAATAGGTATGGGTCCGCTGGCACAGCGCCTCCGCCTCAGCGACGACCTGCCACAGCGGCACTCCTGCCTCGGCAAGCTCCACTGCCCGCATCACCGGGAATGCGATGCCGAGACCGGCATTCCAGGTATCCACAAGCCGGACATGAACCGTGTCCAGCTGGTTGCGCCCGGTGAGAGCCGCATTGAGCGTGCCCGACAGGCGTGAACTGACGTGAAGCGACACGATGTCTCCTGCAGGATCCCTCTCCAGAATGGCACCATATGCAGAAGCGAACTCTTCAGGCGACGGCTGCGTGCTGCCCCCTTCCGCGCCCGCCACGAGGCGGCGGTAGAACTCGTCGTTGGTGATGTCGATGCCGTCGCGAAAGTACTCGCCGTCGAGCGAGACCCTGAGGGGAACGACGGTGACGCCGTGCTCCTGGACATACGCTTGCGGCAGACACGCCATGCTGTCCGTTACAATGTGGATTGCCATTGCCGGCTCCTTTCTCCGCTTGTGCATCCGTTCCCTTGCCCACAGCAGCATACCCCGGGTGACGATCTCATCAACTGACATTCCCGTGACAGAGGGCGCGTCAGCTGCCAATCACAGTGTAGTATAGCACCGTGTGCCTCTCCTGTTGCCTCTCCGAGTTGCATCAGCAAGCCAAGATTCCATCCATGGTACTGAACTCGACCTCTCAAGTCGTCCGACGTCATCTCTCTGTTTGAACCATTTCCATTTTGGAAAGAGCTGCCGTGCCCTAGACCATGTTATAGGAGACACCCTGCGTTCGACTCCTGTCTGTCATTCCCCCCCCCCGAGTATTTCTTTTCAATACGAGGGGTGCTTTCGGCGCAGGCGGGAATCTAGCACTACTGACTTAGCCTCTCCCGGTTGCGCCTGACGAGACGCCTCTGCTATTCTGTCTATCGAGCAGATGTGGTATCATGTGGTAGTTGCAGATTCTTGAGGGGGTGCACTCATGAAGAGAACGCATCTCCTGGCTGTCCTGGTAACCATTCTCCTGGTCGCAGGACTCCTAGGCGCTGCCTTGTCGTCAATGACGATCAAACTGTGGATCGGCAACGCATCCATGTCCGTCAACGGAGTGCAGCAACCGATCGACACCCAAGGAACCAAGCCCATCATCGTCGAAGGACGGACGCTCGTGCCTATTCGCGCCATCATCGAAGCGTTTGGAGGATCCGTTGCCTGGGAGTCCTCTACGCGCAAAGTCACCGTCACGCTGGGAAAGGATTCTCTCGATCTCTGGATTGGCAAGCCACAGGCATCGCTGAACGGCATCACCCTTGCGATCGATGCAGCAAACTCTGCGGTTGTGCCTGTCATCACGAACGGGCGGACGATGCTCCCGCTGCGGTTTGTCGCGGAATCCTTGGGTATCGACGTTCAATACGACGCAATGACCAGGATGATCACGCTTACCTACTCGAAATCAACAGTTGCATTGCCTGCCGATGGAAGCAATTTGCTCCTGGGTAATCCCAGCAATGCCGTGCATGACAGTAGCTCATCCCCGGATAACTATCTGATGGACAGCGGGTATTACGTTCTGTCCTATAACCGGGACCGTGGTGAACCGAACTGGGTGAGCTGGTATGTTGGCAGCTCATCGTTGGGGTCTACTCCGAGGAAGGATGATTTTCGTGCCGACTCCACTCTCCCTGCTGGCTGGTACCAGGTGCAAGCGAACGGTTATTCTGGCAGTGGTTTCGACCGTGGGCACAACTGCCCATCGGCAGACAGAACTTCTACCGTAGCCGCCAATTCATCGACCTTCCTGATGACGAACATGATACCGCAGGCCCCTAACAATAATCAGCAAACTTGGAATGGCTTCGAGAGTTATCTCCGCAGCTTGGTGCAACAGGGAAATGAAGTCTATGTTGTCATGGGGTCATATGGCACAGGGGGGACGGGTTCAAGCAGTTATCAAGAAACTATTGATGGTGGACACGTCACGGTACCGGCGCATGTTTGGAAGGTAGCGGTTGTGTTGACTGATGGAACCAAAGATCTGAGCCGCATTACAACAAGCACCCGCGTCATTGCTATTGATACGCCAAATACAAACAGCGTCGATTTGAAATGGCAGACATACCTTACCAGTGTTGACGTTATCGAAGCAGCTACAGGATATGATCTCTTGTCAAACGTTTCGACATCTATTCAAAAGGTTCTGGAAGTCAAAGTGGACGGCAATTGACGTCAGGGGTCTCGTTGCAACGGATGGATTCCCGCATACGCGGGAATGACGGAGGGGGAACGGGGGAATGACGGAGGCAAAGGAGGTCACTCTCCGCATGTACCACACGGCTCGAATTACCAGCTGACCCCAAAGACACCAAAGACAAATCCTGCCGAAGGATTCATGTAAAAAGAAACTGAGCATCTACAGTTGTATGAGGCCTGCATCTCCTGTCATCTACGCAGGTACTCGTGATAGGGGAGGAACATTGCCATGGAACCATCTCATTTGCTCGTGGGTTTCAACCCCAATAAGGGTATGAAGGCAATCATTGAGGATCATTTGAGCAATCTGGCCAGCCTGACATATCTCTCTGCGGCTGAGGACCGGCCGGCGGCTATTGAGACCGCCGATATCATTCTTTCGTGGAACCCCCCAAAGGAATTCGCGGACAATGAGTATGCGCTGATGAAACGAGCAAGGTTCATGCAGCTCTTGTCTGCAGGCGCCGACCATATTCGGTTCAGTCTGTTTCCCGAGACACTGGTGGTGGCCGGCAATGTTGGTGCCTACGCGCAGCCTATGGCTGAACACGTCATGGCTATGACCCTCGCGTTGGCCAAGAATCTCAGGGAAAGCGACAAGAAGCTCGCAGCCGGGAATTTCGACCAACATGCTGTGAGCAGATCCCTCCACGGTGCGACATGCGCCGTCCTGGGCTTTGGCGGCATCGGCAAGGCCACGGCTTCTCTCATGAGGGCCTTTGGAGTCAGAATACTTGCAGTGAATACCAGCGGCACAACCGACGAAGAAGTCGACTTTATCGGGACGACAAAGGATCTGGAACATGTCCTGAGTCACGCCGACATTGTTGTTGTATCAATGCCTTTGTCCCGTTCTACGAAAGGGCTCATCGGGGAGCGAGAGCTGACATGGATGAAGCCCGATGCCATCCTGGTGAATGTGGCACGAGGGGAAATCATCGATGAACAAGCTCTCTACGAACATCTCAAGTCACATCCTGAGTTCAAGGCCGGCATTGACGCCTGGTGGGTCGAACCATTCAGACATGGAAAGTTTGAAATGCACTATCCCTTCCTCGACCTGCCCAATGTCCTGGGATCACCACACAATTCCGGCATGGTGCCCGAGGCTCTGGCGGAAGCAACACGAGAGGCCGTCCAGAATATCGAGAGATTCATGGCAGGAGAGAGCGTCAAGGGAGTATTCAGGAAAGAAGAATGTCTGTTGTGACGTTCCCTGGAGTCAGCTGGTAATTGCCCACCAGTCGTACATACGTGGAGTCAGCCTGAACTGGTCATCGACCCGTCCTGGAGAAGGAGCAGGGAATGACGAAGTGGAAGGGGTCACTCTTGACATGTACCACTGTGCTTGTATTACCAGCTGACCCCAAATAGAGCTAGAATATTATAGGAGGTGAATTATGGCATTCACATCGTTGTTCATGGCGCACGTGCCTGACGCAGACCCCGAAAGGGATGCCTGCCTACTGGGAACGGAGAAGTACAAACTCTACGTACGACTGGTCAAAGGTCAGGCTCAGGCATTGGAAGTCTGCAGAACCCTTGTCAAGGAAGAGGGCATCGAGGCTATCATCCTTTGCCCGGGCTTCACACACAAGGACATCGCGGAGATCCAGGAGCTCGTGGGACCCAGCGTCGGCATCACCGTTGCACGGGGCGATGGACCAAGCTCGAAGATCTCAATGGAAGCGATGAAGAAGGCGGGCTGGTTTTGACAGAGAGCTCATCAGTCCCTCAATTCATCAAAGGAGGCGCTACCAATGGAGAAGAGTGTAATAGCTGTCTACGGAACCATGGAAGCTGCAGAACGTGCAATAAAGAAAGTCATTGAAAAGGGTTTGCCGGCGAAGCAGCTGTCAATCGTAGCTCAGAACTTGAAGACTGAAGAGAAAGTCCACGGCTTTGTTACGGCACGTGATGTAGCAAAGGCAGGTGCAGGAACAGGCGCGTGGGCAGGTGGCATTTTTGGTCTCCTGGTCGGTGCAGGATTCTTCCTGGTCCCTGGCTTTGGGGCACTGATGGCTGCCGGTCCTTTAGCCTCCATACTCTTCGTCGGTGCAGAAGGCGCGACCTTTGGCGCGGCAGGAGGAGGTATCCTGGGTGCTTTGGCTGGACTGGGTGTTTCTCACAGACATATCATCAGATATGAGGACAGGCTGATAGCCGGCAAGTACCTTGTTATTGCTCATGGTTCAGATGATGACATGGCCAAAGCAAAAGGCTTGCTGCAGGAAACCAAGCCAGAAGAATTGGAAGAACATAACGGAGAAGACGCAGAAGCGACATAGTAATACCTCGTTGCAGTCAAGCGGTACCACTCGGAAATGGTAGCGCTTGACTGCAACGTGCCGGAGCCATAGAGCAGGCTCAACGGAAAGGGATTCCCGCCTGCGCCGAAAGCATCCCTCGTATTGGACTAACATACTCGGGGGGAATGACGGATTGATGGCTGCAAATAGCGCATAGGGCTTACGGGCCACGCGGAACTGTGAGCGTTAGTAGTATCTCCTGTTAATACCTGTTAATAGGTGAACCTTCCACAAGCCTCTTTCCATGCGGACTGTGCGCCCTTCTTCACATTGCTGGTTGGAGTTATAAGGTTCTGGTTATAAGCCATCACGACTCCCGGTCTCAATGTCTGCAGAGATGTAGACTGTTCGCGAGCGGACTCCGGTACGTTTCAGGAAGCCCCCCTGGCCCGACCAGCGGGTCAAGTACCTAGAAACCTGTACTCTGGCTGATTGAGAGTCGCCCAGTCCCAAGAGCTCACGACACTCGGCAGGCGTTACAGAACCATGATGGGCAACAAATTGCCTGACTGTCGCTTCGTAGCGCTCGGGTTCGATGCCCTTTGCTTTCGAATAAGACACACGACCGGTGAGCTCACGAGCCACGGCTTTGGACAGTGCAAAGGTTGCCGCCCGCGTGTGGCCTTGGCGTTCCAGAAACGCAGGAGTGGCGGTCGCCATCACCTCCAGCATTGAACGGGCATCCTCAATACCAAGCTGCAGGAGTAATGTTGCCGCTCTCGTATCAATGGAGGGATGCTCACGCAAGTAGCTGAGGATCAACAGTTCGTCCAGCCGGGGTTCGTGTCCTTTCTCTCGCCATGAAACGACCAGACGCGCCATGCGTTCATCGAAGTTGCCGTCATGAATACGGAGTTTGACTCGCCATTCGTCCGCTTCATATTCCGGGACCCTCTTGCCGTACTGCAGAACCATGGAGAACATACGCCGTGCCCCTGTGCCCGCAGACTCAACGAGACGCATCTTCAGTAGTGCATCCGCAAGCGTCTTGTTTCGTGCAACGGGATCGTGACGCAGAATATTGTGCGGTGTAATGCCTCCGATGAACGAGCCCGGGCTACTTACGGTGAGTTCATGGGGCTGATGCTTGATGAACACTTCTTCTGACACTGTGTAGTCGCGGTGAGTGACAGCATTGAGAACAGCTTCACGAACGACGTCAAGAGGAAAGGCAGGGATGCGCACTTTGAAGAAGCCGACGCTTAATTCCTGTTCAGGGTTGGCAGCACCCGAGAAGCTTGTTTCGATAAGCTCCAGGACGTTCAGCAGAGCCAGACGCATCTGGTCGTTGCGAGCCACCGACGTGTCACTGACCTGGTAAACGTAATGCACCTGGCTTTGCGGGCACAGGTCACGTAGTTGGTCCTCCCGGCCGAACAGAACCAGTCCGGCGTTGGTAACCCTGCCACCTCGTGTGACCCCAAGACCCGCGAGCAAGTCCTTGTCAGACAGTGTCAGCAATACAGAATCAGCGTCCTTGTCCCGAATACGATTGCGCGCCCTCGCGATTTCCACGGCATCCAGGTCCGCAGGCGTGAGCTCTTCGACAATCTGTGCGCTCCAGTCTGTGGCACCCAGGCGTGCTTGTCGGCGAGCGAACTCGTCCGGATCCAGAGGCTGGCAGTTCTTGCCAACACGGACTCGATAGATACCATCACTGGTGCCGTAAGGTTGATGAATCCCTTTTCGCACGCGTACGACCAGGAGATTTCCGGTTCCCTCGGGAACGTCGATAAGATGGACGTCCGCGTCGATATGTGGGCGTGTGGCATCATAGATAGCCTTGCGCCAGATGTCGATGTCCACCTTTCCACAGCCGCGGATAGCGTTGACTCGACCAGCGGCCTTGTCGTCGACACCAAACACGACAACTCCACCATCGGCATTGGCAAAGGACACGGCGTATTCCCGCGCCACCCGCATGTCACCCTTGGTTTCGTGCCATAGCTTGAAGTCCAGCCACTGCGACTCGAGGTCATCGGCCACTTTCCCGCTGTCGAGTTCATCGAGCAGTCGCTGTATGTCAGTATCTGTCGGTACTCCCACCGCTCCTCCTCAGGCTGCTGTCAGTCCAGGCTAGAGTATAGGCTACTGGGTGAACAGGGCAATAGCACGTCTAAACCGGGGCAACACGCCAGAGTGTAACACTCTTGCGCCGAATGGAACCGTCCCGAGAATGTTACAGCCGATATGGGGTCAGCTGGTAATTAGATACGCGGTGGTACACGAAGGAATGGATTCCCGCCTGCGCGGCAGAACGCCACTCCCATTACAGTGACATGCTCGTGGGAAGCACCCCTCGCCTTGGACAAAAGGGCTCGGGGGAATGACAGAGAAGAGCCCCGACTTGCGCCGGGGCCTGTGGAAGCTACGGTTCTAATGCGCTGCTAGGCGATGCCCACCGTGACCTTCAGGTGTCCGAGGACCTGTGTTCCAGAGCCGGGGACCAGCAGGACCAGGCGCAGGACCTGGCCGTCAGCGCAGGTGATGTTGAGGGGACGCGTCGCTCCGCCGAGCAGGTCAGACAGACGGACACGCGCGCGGGCGCGGGCCGTGTCGCCGACGAACAGCAGGAGCTCGGCGCCATCGGGGAACGCCCCTGCATCTCCTTCCGCGATCAGGCTGAGCAAGCGGGATGCCTGCAGACCCTTTGTTCCCTTGAGGCCAATGGTGCGTTCGGCCAGCACGATGCGGCCCACAGCGGCGGCGGGCACGCCGTCGAACAGCGTGACGGTGTTCGCTCGAGACTGACGCGGGTTGATCTTCTGCAGCGAACGAGCAGTCATACTCCTGCGGCACACCGGCACCATGTCCTCCCTGAACACCGCCATGTCATAGAGTGCAGCCGACGGAGGCATCGGGGACCTAACCTGGAACATGGACTGAGCAACCTGTGACACCGTGGCGTACTGTACATCCTCCCACCCTTCAGGAGTAGCATTCGCGACGATGATCGTCCGCTCGACCGACTTGCCCGCCTCGGTGCGGACTGCCACGAAAGCAGTCTCAGTACTTGCGATGCCACTGCGGAGGGACTCCCGGCAGATGAGTCCTGCAAGGGTCTCGTCGGTAGGCTGGTTCTCGGGATAGAGTGTTCCGGTCTCCTTGCCCGCCTCCACAGGGGTCATCCCCAGCTCTTCGACGCGCTTCTTGAGTTCCTCTGGCGTATAGCGCGCGCCCTTGAGCGCTTCCAGCTGCTGCAGGCGGCGTGCGCCCACCAGCGCGGCGACGCCTCCGTGCACCTGTGTCCCGTTTGCTTCGGTCCACGTGGCAAGGACCTCCCCATGCCCGTCTACGAGGCGCAGAGCCAGAGGATCATCGCCTGTGGCTGCCTCGCCTGAAGCCCACAACGGTCTGCCCGCGGGCAGGTCTCCCAGGTCCAGTCCACGCCATCCGTCCGCGGATGCCGTGGTCGACTGCCGTGAAGTTGCATACACTGCGTTTGTCCGGACCTCCAGCCGCAGGCCGGTCGCGATCGGACGTGCCCACGCGTCGACGATCTCATCGAGAGCCGTCGTGATGTCCCCACCTTCGGGGTTGCTGGTGACATAGCGGTCAGACCCTCCGCCAGCCTCAGCCAGCTGGCGTGCCAGGGCTGCATTGGGTGACGAGTCGACGCACAGGATGCTGATGCGCCTGCGGTCGACATGCTTCGCCTCCTCCTCGGCCAGCCGGATGAGGCGCCCCTCGTCGCTGACCTGTGCGTCGGTCACAATCAGCACCTGCCGCGAGAACTCCCCGGTCGGTCTGTGCCCGTGCAGGGCCTGCTCGAGCGCGACGCCCAGCTCGGTGCCCCCCGAGTCCTTGTGCGACTCGAGGAAGTGTATGGCGTCCTTGCGCGCTGCGTCATCCATCGTCTTTGGCGCATCACTCCACCAGGCCACGGTCCTGTGGAACACGCCAATGCGGAAGCGGTCATCCTCGGTGAGCATACCGATGAGGCGCCCCACGGCCCAGTCGGCAGCCTCCCACTTGGCACCCTGCATGGAGCCGGAGTGGTCGACCAGCACGGTCAGCTCACGCGGTATCAGCTTCTGCTCGCGGGAGGGTGGTGTCACCAGCGCCAGGAACGGCGTGCGTCCCTCGCGGTGTGCGGTGAATGCGGACAGCGTCGTCCGCTGTGCGTCGCCGGCAGGCTGCCAGGTGATGACAGCGTCGCAGTCAGGCAGGACGTCCCCGCCCTCGAAACGTGCATGCAGTTCGGTGCCGTCGCGTGTCAGGGACAGCGCATGGGTGGGACTGGCAACCCCAGACGCATCGAACACGGTCAGGTCCAGGGATGCCCGGTAGCCGGGGTCCGCGGCCTGTGCCAGAGGACGCACTCTGCCTGCCACAGGGGACTCGTCCCCCCGGGTGTAGCGCACGGGAACGGTGAGCGGGATGCGCAAGGACCAGCCGGAGCCTTCCGCGCGGGCAAGCTGGACGAACGCCGTCTCGACCCTCACCTCCTGGTCGGGCTTGATGCCCGCCACGCGCAAGGTGAAAACGTCCGCTGCCTCACGGGTCACCAGGGCAGCCTGGCGCCGGTCCTTCTTGGCGTCCTCGTAGTCTTTCTCGGCTTGGGCGCGCGGTTCCAGGACAGCCTGGATCTCCACGTCGCCAAAGCGTACGCTGACGCCGGTGACCGCAGCGTCGCCGGGCAGGGGAAAGCGGTAGGCCGCCTCGATGACCCTGCTGCACTGCTGCTTCGTGTAGCTGAACACGTGGACGACCTGCATGCCTGCGACCGGGCCTGTGACCTCGCCGCTGACCTCGACACGCCTCATGGGCACGAACGCCATCGCCTGCGCATCCTTGCCAAGGACCTCGAGCATCGCCACGCCGCCTTCGGGCGCGTTTTCTACGTATGAACTGTTGAACATGTGTTATCCCTCCTTGGGACTATCGTGATACTCGAGCTCCAATTCAACCAGCCGCATCAGCTTCTCGATTGTACGCTCCGGCAGTTTGCCCGTGAGCGACCACACCAGGGCCTTGCGCGGGTCGCGCAGGTCCTCCAGCTGAGCCCGCAGGCTCGACAGTGCGTCGGCGCCTTCGGGCGGAGGGGCTTGAACTTCCGCGACTGCATACTGCGCCACATCCTCTTCCACGAGAACCGGCTCCTGCAGGACCCCCGCCCGCGTGAAGACCTCCGCCTGCGGCAGGCCGAACACGCCGGCGATATGCCGCAGCATGCTCAGCGTCAACCGCCGCTCACCCTTCACGAGCCGTGACACGAGGCTGGCAGAAATACCCAGCCGCTGGGCCAGCTCGACCTGCGAGAGTGACGTCTGTTCCATCAGCCATTGCAGAAAACGTGCCTGTTCGTCCATGGTGCATCTCCTTGTTGCCATCTTGGCACGTGTAGTATAGCACAGAATTGCCAAGTTGTCATCACACGAGACAGAACGATTGTCAATGGCTGCTGTCCGGCGTCTGTTCGGTCTTCACAATGTGACGTACGCGGCAAGAACTACTTACGTATTACAGGTGCCAGGAGTCCCAGAAGTGTCGGGACGAACTTGGCGCATGGAGATGACACCGTGAAGGAGATCGTTCTCGCGCTGTTGATCGTCATGATGCTGGCTGGGTTCGCTGGATGTGCGGCGCAGTCTGCCGCAGCACCAGGCGTCAGCACCACACCGTCCACTACGTGGGCTGCGTCACCCGACGCGTTGACGAGCGCCACACCGCGAGGATGAGCACCTGAGGCATAGGTATCACGCACCAGTCAGGGGGCACAAGCCGTTTTTGCGGCTTGTGCCCCTCAGTCGTTGCGACACAGGCCGTGGCGGAACCCTTGACATCAGCATCGTTTTGCTCCATTATTACGAAAGAACTCTCGTAAAAGTGGAGCAGAACATGGATCGTACAACGGTGCAAAAGGCTCTTGCAATGATGCCATACGTCACCAAGCAGAACCTTGGCGTACTTCTCGATGTATCGCCTGCGACACTGGACTACCGGGCGCGTCGCATGCAACAGACAGGGGAACTCATCCCGATACGATCCGGACTCTACGTTCCTGCACCATCATGGCAGGCTGCAGGCATGACACCGGACGGCAAGCAGCGACTATTGGAGTACCTCTCGAGTATCGTGCGTTTCCCGTCGTACATTTCGCTGGAGTACGTTCTCGAACGAGCGGGTCTGATACCGGAGTCTCCCTTCGCCATCACCTGCGTGACGCAAAAGACGCCTCGTGTCTATACGACGCCCATAGGCACGTTTGTCTACCGCCAGATTCGCCGTCCAGAGCTGTCCACCGGATATGACATCGAGAAGTATCGCGGACTCACTGTGGGCATAGCCTCGCCAGCCAAAGCCCTATTCGACGCCCTGTACTTGCGACCCTTCAAGACCGCTCGAGATACGAAGACGTATCTTCTTGAGGCAGGTCGGTTCAACTGGGATGGGCTTGTTCCCAGGGAACGTCGCCGATTCGCCGCACTCGTCCGTTCGACGAACATCCCCAAGATGAAACGCATCCTCACGTTTCTTCAGAAGGAGAAGATCATATGATCGAAGAACAGCTCTCCGCAATCATCACGAACAACCGCGGTCTCAACCCCATGGTTCTACGCACAAAGCTGAAAGAGGTTCTTCAGGACAGCATCCTAGAGTTCGTGTACAACCACGCCGCGTACCGCGCGTTCCTCTTCACCGGCGGAACATGCCTGCACCGCCTCTATGGACTACCCCGCCTGTCCGAAGATCTCGACTTCGACGTCGAGGACACCGTTGACCCGCACACATTTGCAGCTGATGCACAGTCATACATACAGCGTTCGCTGCACTACAGCCCCGTGCGAGTGAAGGTAAGCGGCAACGGGACGTCTGTCATGTTGACGTTCCCCGTCCTCAAGCATCTGGGGCTGGTCCACAGCTCATCCGACTCTCCCACGCTGTTTCTTCGTTGCGATCTGGCCCTGGAACAGGTCGGCCTGTACGGTGACCAGCGGGCTCCGATCAGCACAGCGAGAACCATGTTCTTCGTCCGTGCCTACGATCTGCCAACGATGTTCGGCAACAAGCTGGCCGCCTTCATCGGACGGGTGTACCAGAAGGGAGCGACGCAAACAGTGCCCTTCAAGGGCCGTGACGTGTTCGACCTGGTCTGGTTCCTGCAGGAGTCACAGCGTCAGAACTGGCGCCTCACACCCAATTGGCACCGCGTGCTGGCTGTACTCAAGGCCAGGACACCCGAGGACGTTCTGCGGGATGCAGCTGAAAAGGCCGCAGCGCTGAAGCCGGCTGAAGTCGCTGTTGATCTGCGACCCTTCATTGAGGATCATCAGATGCTTGAGGCATTCATTGCCAATCTGCCAGAAGTGCTGCCGGCGCAGTTGACCGCACTGGCTCAACATCTTGCATAGACCGATATGGGGTCAGCTGGTAATTACGCGCTCCAGTGGTAAGCACGCCGGAACAGTCTGATCTGGCCACCAACATCTCGTAGACAAGGATTGGAGACTGGATTCCCGCCTGCGCGAAAGCACCCCTTGCCTTGAACAGAAAGGCTCGGGGGAAGCACCCCTCGTATTGGACTAACATACGCGGGGGGGAATGACGAATAGGCTTGCCAGATTAGCCTATGAATGCGGGATGTGGTACTTCTCCTGGAAGGTGTCGAGGATGCCTATGAACTGGGGGGTCAGGCGAGCGCGTGCCTCCTTGGCGATACTCTCTGGAACTCCACCATAGAGTGCCTCGGCCACCGAACCTGCGATGGCGGCCTGTGTGTCGGCGTCACCGCCCAGAGCAACTGCGCGGCACACCGCGCCTTCGAAGGACATGGAGGTCAGCGCGCAGATGAGCGCCTCGGGTACCGACCGCTGGCACGTCTCGTCGAACGAGCAGGATGGCTGGATGTCGTCGTAAGTACGGTGCAGGTCATACCCGAACCGAGCCTCGAGCACGTCCCGGATGATAACCTGACTGGTCCCCTGGCGGGCAAGGAAAATGGCAGCCGCCGTGGCCTGAGCACCCTTGAT
>DASVKR010000112.1:0-3220 GCA_036385275.1 Candidatus Cryosericum sp.
AGCGTCGCGTCGGGGAAACGCTTCATTGCCGTGTCGACGCCCGAGATGTGATCGAAGTGCCCATGGGTGCAGACGATCCACCGGAGGCGGGCGTTGGCGCTCTCGACGACGGTGGCTACCTCCTCCAGCTCCCGGTTCCAGACCATGCCCGGGTCGATCAGCATGAGCTCTGTCCCTGACTGCACCAGGTAGCAATTGGTCAGCAAAGGCCCGACCGGCATCCGTGTGACCGTTGCTCCACTCATTGTCTCATGAAACTGTTCCATCAGAACCTCCCCGTACTGTAAAGAAAGTATATCCAAACCAGACCTTATACGAACCACAGGGCCGCAGGCTCGCCAGAGTGGGAAACTTGACTGTCTGGTTTTGATGGCCGATGACTATTGTGGTCCTGGAGAGCAGCTTCTGTCCCAGAAGCAGTCAGTTCTCGGTTGCATGAGTTGGCGGATCAATTCACGTACATGCCAGGCAAGTCGACATGTATGCATGTAATGGTCGTACTGGACGTATACTATTAATGAATAGGTGGATGCAATCACCGAAGATCGAGCAGGGCAAGGAGAAGAATCCATGAGACTATCCGTCATTGACGCGGAACGCTGTACAGGCTGCCAGATATGTATGTTTGCGTGCACTCGCCGGTTGGGCTATGCGGGAATGGGCAAGACGGCAATCCACGTCAAGTCCGTGGGCGGCATGGAACATGGTCTTTCGGTGGTCGTTTGTCGAGCATGCCAGGACCCCCCGTGTGCCAAGGTATGCCCAGAGGGCGCATTACTCCTGCGCAAGGGTGGAGGAGTCCTTCTGGACCCCTCGAAGTGCACCGGCTGTGGACTATGTCGGCAAGCGTGCATCGTCAGCGCCATTTTCTGGGACAAGGAAGTGGAAAAGCCGATCATCTGCGTGCATTGTGGCTACTGTGCCAAGTACTGCCCGCATGGAGTGCTCGCGCTCGAAGAACACCGCGAGGAGGCACCAAATGCTGCCAAATGATCCACTTGCCAACGTCCTGTACGTCGACTTGAGCAAGAAGGGCTCATGGGTCGAGCGTCGCGAGGACCTGTTCGGGAAGTATTTCGGAGGAGCGGGGGTCGCCATCCAGCTCTTGACCGAGAATTGCCCCGCGGGCATCGACCCACTGGCCCCTGAGGCGCCTGTCGTGCTCGCGACCGGACCTCTGGATGGGCTCTTCCCTCTCGGGTCCAAAACCGTGGCGATGTTCAAGTCGCCACACACGGGTAACCTGGGCGAATCGCACGCGGGTGGCCGTAGTGCAGTCGCCATCCGTATGTCGGGAATCGGCGCAATCGTCATTACCGGAGCCAACACCAATCCGGGATACCTCAGCATCGAGGGGGGCAAGGCATACTTCCGCGATGCTACCACGCTGTGGGGCATGAACTCCAGCGTGACGGCCGGCCGCATCATACGGCAGAACGAGAGCTCGGCGGGTCTGCGCAGTATCATGCGTATTGGTCGTGCAGGTGAGAACATGGTGACCTACGCCGACGTCAGCACAGAGACCTACAGGCACTTCGGACGGCTCGGCATGGGGGCGGTCTTTGGCAGTAAGAAGCTCAAAGCAGTCGTGGTATCAGGAAATCGGACGCTCGAAGTCGCGGACAAGGTCGCGTACCGGGCACTCTACGACGAGATCAACACCGCGGCGGTCAGTAGCCCCGTCATGAAAAAGTACCACGATCTGGGAACGGCGGAGAACATCCAGCCCCTGTCGACGCTCGGCGGATTGCCAACGCGCAACGTGCAGACCGGGCAGTTTGACGGCGCGGAGACAATTTCGGGTGAATACTACGCCGCTCACTACTTGGGACGTCGTCTCGCCTGCTCGCATTGCCCCGTCGCGTGCATTCACATCGCGGCGCTGCGCGAGCCGTACGAGGACGAAGCGTACTACTACAAGACCACGATGATCTCCTATGACTATGAGACCATCTATGCGCTCGGCTCGATGCTTGGCCTCAGCAATCCCGAGCAAGTGCTGAGTCTCATGAACGAGGTAGAAGCTCTGGGACTGGACGCCATAAGCACCGGCGTGTGCCTGGCCTGGGCGACCGAAGCGATGGAAAAGGGATTGGTCACTGAACAGGACACTGGTGGACTTAAGCTCGAGTTTGGCAAAGCCGATGGCCATGTCGCAGGCGTCGAAGCCATCACCAGCCAGCGGGGCGAGTTCTGGAAGACACTGGCGCACGGGGTCACCGCCGCTTCTGCTCGCTACGGAGGCGTCGAGTTTGCCATGGCGTTTGGTGGCAACGAGATGCCCGGGTACCACACGGGCCCGGCCGGCTACCTCGGGTTCATGCTGGGAGCACGTCACAGCCATCTGGACAATGCCGGTTATGCCATTGACCAGAAGGAGCTGACCAAGGGGCTCATTCCAGCCGAGCAACTTGCTCAGAAGCTCATGGACGAGGAACGCTGGCGCCAAGTGCTCAGTTCGCTCACGGTGTGTTTCTTTGCCCGTGGCATTTACACGCCGGAGTTGACGCTGCGGGCGCTTGCCGTTGCGGGATACAATCTGACTGCCGAACAGCTGGCAGAGACCGCAGACGACATCTATCGGGCCAAGTTCGCGTTCAAGCTTGCGAACGGCTTCGACTTCGACAAGCTGACGATCCCACAACGGGTGTTTGAGACACCGGCCGTCGTAGGCGGGTTCGATGAGGCGTACATGCGGCGCGCGATCGCGTTTGCCGCGGGTCAGCTGGTCAGTCCGTGCGTATAGTCGCGGCAGAGTAGCACAGGAGGAGCAGATATGACAGACAAGAACAGGGAATCATTGAGCAGCAGCGCCGAGGATCGCAAGGACCGCAGGCAGCGGGAACGCCTCGCGGAGCTGACGCGTTCGTTCAAGAAGGACCCCAAGGACTTCGTTCAGAAGGTGGAACAGGCGTGTCCGGTGGGCACGCCGCCTGCGACTGCGTTGCTGGATGCCGCGGTGGTCCTTGCGGAACAGGACGAGTTCAAACCCGCGCTGGCCCTGCTGGACAGGGCGATCGTGCTGTACGAGGCCAAGCATGACAATGCCGGTCTGGCCCACGTCTACGTCAACATGGGTCCCCTGTACGGTATGCTCGACGAGATGGAGAAGGGCATCAGCTTCTCGCTGAAGGCTGAAGCCCTGGCCAAGGATCTGCCTGCCGATCCCGAGCTCACGCTGCATTATGCGAGTGACCTCGGTGGCATGTATACGGAGATG
>DASVKR010000113.1:0-9716 GCA_036385275.1 Candidatus Cryosericum sp.
CCTGTGGGGCTCGACAGCCTGGCTTCTGCGATCAGTGAAGACCCCGAGACGGTATCCGTCGTCATCGAGCCGTATCTGGTGCAGTTGAATTTCATCGCGCGGACATCGCAGGGACGCGTCATAACGGACCTGGGCCGGCGATATCTGAAGGGTCACGACAACGTTTCCGGCGGCGGGGAAGATGTGCTATTCTGACGTCTGCGAAGGCTCTGACCCTTGATAATGTGCGCGAAGCCAGTATAATTAACTAGAGCCCGTGCAATAGTGCGGGTTTGTCAGAGTCCAAAGCACGGAGAGATGGCCGAGTGGCTGAAGGCACTCGCCTGCTAAGCGAGTGGGTGGTTAATACCGCCTCCCGGGTCCAAATCCCGGTCTCTCCGCCATTCTGGTTTTGAAGGCGCGCCAATATGCTTCTTGCCATTGATGTCGGGAACACCAACATAGTCTGTGGCCTGTTCGACGGCACTGTCCTGCGCGATAGTTGGCGCCTGACGACCGATCGGGGCAAGACTGCCGATGAATACAGCGTGTTCATCCGCAGTCTGTTTCAGTTTTCCGATGTCCAGCTGGGGGACGTAGAGTCTGTCGTTCTGGCTTCTGTTGTCCCGCCGCTTACGCCAATCATGCGCCGCCTCGTCGATCGCATGTTTCATCTCCAACCCCTTGTGATCTCGACGGCACTCAACACCAATATCACCTGGGAGGTCGAGTCTCCATCCGAGATGGGGGCCGACCGTATTGCTGATTGTGTCGGCGGGTATATGAAATATGGGGGACCCTGCATCATCATCGACCTCGGGACTGCGACGACGTTCAACTTTGTCAGCGGCGATGGAAGGTATCTTGGGGGGTCTATAGCTCCCGGTCTTCTCAACTCCAGCGAATCCCTGTTCACCAAGACGGCCAAGTTGCCCCGTATCGAGCTTGAGCGCCCTGCAACAAGCCTCGGAATTGACACGATCACGCAGATGCAGGTTGGTGTCGTCTGGGGCATGGTCTTCATGGTCGACGGCATGATCCAGCGTATCCGCCAGGACGCGGGTTGTCCAGATGCCAGAGTGATCCTGACGGGGGGACTATCGGGTGTGGTGTTTCCTGGCTTGCAGACAAAGTGCGTGCATGACCCGAATCTCACGCTTGATGGCTTGCGAATCCTTTTTGAGCTGAACAGGAGCAGGACCGAGTGAACATAGGACCGCTAAAGCTCGATGGGCGCGCCTTTCTTGCGCCCCTTGCGGGATATGGGGATTCCCCTTTTCGCATTCTGTGCCGGCACTATGGCGCAGCCATGGTCTACACAGAGATGGTTTCGTCCCTCGGCATCAAGTTCAACAATACCAAGACATTCGGAATGCTGATGTTCGATCCTGTTGAACACCCCGTCGACTTCCAGATGTTTGGGGCTCGACCTGATTCAATGGCACAAGCTGCAGAGGTTCTGGCGAGGGCAGGGGTTGATGCCATCGACATCAACATGGGGTGTCCCGAACCAAAAATCGTGAAGACGGGTGCCGGATCGGCGCTGCTGAGGGATCTTCCTCTTATAGATGCAATCACGTCCGCCGTTGTGCGGGCGACGCGGCTGCCGGTTACAGTGAAAATACGCAAGGGATTCCTGCTCGACAATAACGTTGCCGAGGAAATCCTGGCCATCTGTGAGAAGAATGGTGTAGCAGCTCTTGCGATTCATGGCAGTACCGCCGTGCAGGGGCGCTCGGGCTCGAAGGACTGGGATGTTATCGCTGAAGCAAAGGCGAAGGCGACCATACCAATCATTGCGAACGGAGGCGTCAAGAAGGCTGAGGACGCGAAGAGGTTTCTCGACTACACTAAAGCTGATTACGTGATGATAGGGCGGGCGGCTCTTGGGAATCCGTGGGTCTTCGAGCAGATCAACGATGTTCTGGGTGGCAGGAGTCCTCGCGAGCCCGGAGTTGACGAGCGGTTCAGGGTTATGCAGGAACATGTCGACCGCGAGATCGCTCTCAAGGGTGAGGTCATTGGAGTCAAGGAAATGCGCAAGCACCTCGCTTTCTACTTCAGGGGCCTCCCTGAGGCGACGACGTATCGAGGGCGCATCAACCAGGTGAAGGAAGCAGACCAGCTGAAGAAGCTACTGAAAGAGTACCGTGCACTGTGCACGGGTGCCAGCGAGGAGGTTCGCCATGATGCATGACGAAGAAGAGCATTTCGACGAAGAGATTGAAATCACCAATGTGCGTGAAGATGACGAAGAGAAGCTTTATATCAGCCCGTCTCAGCACAAGAAGATGCTTGAGGAGCTCAACAGGCTGAAGACTAAGGAGCGCCTTCGGATCGCAGAGCGCATCAAGGACGCCAAAGGGTTCGGTGATCTCTCGGAGAATGCCGAATATGAAGAGGCCAAGAAGGAGCAGGCGTTCATCGAGGGAACCATCATGGACGTCGAGCGTCAGCTCGAGCACTCTGTGGTCGTCGAACCAGGCGATACAGGCACAGGCGAAGTTCATATGGGGTGCAAGGTCCGGGTACTCGACGTGGAGACTGCCAAGACTCGCTGGTTCACCATCGTCGGCAATCTCGAAGCCGATCCAACGGAAGGTCACATTTCCATTGATAGTCCGGTGGGTAAGGCTCTCGTGGGGAAGCGTGAGAAGGAGACCGTTGCTGTGCGTATCCCTAAGGGTCGAGTCTCATACAAGATTCTCTCCATCGAGAAGGTATAGTCGTGCTGGAACTCAACGAGGTTGAGCAGAGCCGCAAAGACAAGATCGGGGAGCTTCGCGAACAGGGGATCGACCCGTTCGGACACAGTTTTGGGGATGCACTTGCGGCAGCCTACATCGCGGAGCACTTTGACGAACTGGGAGACGGGACGGTTCGTGCCAGAGGGCGCGTCATGGCTGTTCGTGGCCATGGAAAGGCGTGTTTCCTGGTGTTGGCGGACATGTCCGGACGGATCCAGCTGTATGTGCGCTCTGACGACCTCAAAGAGCCTGCCTATGACTGGTTCAAGAAATATGTCGATTCCGGTGACATCATTGGCGTCGAGGGAACACTGTTCATAACGAAGACCGGAGAGAAGACCATCGCTGTCGCAAGACTGTGGGTTCTGTCGAAAGCGATTCGTACATTGCCCGAGAAGTTTCATGGTCTCACGGACGTTGAAATCCGTTATCGCCAGCGCTACGTCGATCTCATGGTCAACCCCGAGGTTCGAGACGCTTTTGAGAAGAGATTTCGTATGGTTTCGCATATCCGGACATATCTGACGGAGCGAGGATATCTTGAGGTCGAGACGCCGATGCTTCAACCAATCGCAGGCGGTGCGACTGCGCGTCCGTTTATGACGCATCATAATGCACTTGATCAGGATCTTTTCCTGCGCATTGCCCCGGAATTGTACCTGAAGAGGCTTCTGGTCGGCGGTTTCGAGAAAGTCTTCGAGATCAACCGGAGTTTCAGGAACGAAGGCATCGACACGGTCCACAATCCGGAGTTCACGATGATGGAACTGTACGAAGCCTATTCAGACCTTGATGGCATGATGAGCCTGACCGAGAACCTCATCCTTGATCTGGTCGAGAAGGTCACGGGTATACCGCACGTGCATATGGGCGAGCGGCTGATCAACTTCACCCGACCATTTGCACGGACCACGTTCGACGAGGCCATGCGGAAGTACGCGGGCGTTGGCCTGGAAGAACTGCGCGATGATGGGCTGGCGCGCCGTAAGATCGCAGAATTCGGTATTCATATGGACAAGTCGTTCGAATATCCCAACGTCGTGAATGAAGTGTTCGACAAGATGGTTGAGCCCAACTTCATCGACCCGACGTTTGTGCGCGACTATCCCGTGGAGATTTCTCCACTCGCCAAGCGCATGGCGGAACAACCGCAGAGAGTCCAGCGCTTTGAGCTTTTTGCCGGCGGGATGGAGCTTGCCAATGCCTTCACCGAACTCAACGACCCCATGGACCAGGAAGAAAGGTTTACGCAGCAGGTTGCCGCGAAAGCCAGGGGCGATGACGAAAGCCAATCCATGGATTTCGACTACGTGCGTGCCCTGCAGTATGGCATGCCGCCTGCGGGTGGACTGGGCATTGGTATTGACAGGCTCGTCATGCTTCTGCTCGGCGTGGAGTCGATCCGTGAGGTTATCCTGTTCCCTCAGCTGAAGAGAAGGGAGTCACAGGACTAAAGTTCTTGTCTCGACATAGGAGGGCATGATGGCGAAGCCCCAAGTTCAGTACAGGTGCAACGAGTGTGGACATATCAGTGTCTCGAGACTCGGAAAATGCCCCGAGTGCGGGGCCTGGGGCTCCTTTGTTGAGGATGTTCCCGAAATCGAGGTCACGGCGCGGCCGGTCTCGAGAGTGCCGATTTCCGGGATACTGCCCGCCGAGGTGGATCTGGACGTCGCAGTGGAGAATGTGCAGCCTGAGCAGCGCATGACGACGGACATCGAACCGTGGGACGAAGTATTGGGAGGTGGCCTGGTAGTCGGTTCTGCCGTCCTTGTGGGAGGGGAACCTGGCATTGGAAAGTCGACACTTGTCCTGCAGGCGGCAATTGCTCTGGGACAACACGGAAAGGTACTGTACGTGAGCGGTGAGGAGTCTCGCTCTCAAATCCTCGGGCGCGTTCGGCGACTGGGGCTGGACCCGAGGAATCTTCTCCTTGCTACCACCAATTCGCTTGCTGATGCGCTGGCCATGGCTGATCGGGCCCGACCGGTGGCCCTTGTCATGGACTCGCTGCAGTCGTTCTCGACCGAGGAGGATTTCTTCGGATCCGGTACGCCGGCCCAACTGAAGATCACTGCTGCTGCCATCGCCGGATTCTCCAAGAAGTCTGGAGTGGCAGCGCTGATCATCGGGCACGTGACCAAGGACGGGACGATTGCGGGCCCCAAGTACGTCGAGCATCTGGTCGACGCCGTCCTCTACATGGAGGGAGACCGATTTGGTGCTTACCGACTGCTGAGGTCGGGGAAAAACCGCTACGGCAGGAGTGGGGAGACCGGATTCTTCGAGATGACCTCGACAGGGCTCATACCCATTTCCGACCCGTCGAGCGCGTTTGTGACCGACGTACACAACCTTCAGCCAGGGTCCGTGGTGGTCCCTGCAGCCCAGGGGAGTTTTGCGGTACTCGTAGAGGTGCAGTCTCTGGCCGCTACCAGCTACCTGCCTTCCCCGCGCCGTATTGCGACCGGACTGGACTATGGCAGGCTCATGATCGCGCTGGCGATAATCGAACGCAGAGCGGGCACGAGCGCCGGAGGCAGAGACGTGTACGTCAATATCTCGGGTGATTTTTCGGTTGAGGATCGAGGGATCGATCTCGGCGTCGGCCTGTCGCTGTACAGTGCGATACGCAACGTAGCAATGCGTGACGGGGTCATGCCAATCGCGGAGGTCGGTCTCGCAGGGGACCTGCGCCCCGTGTTCAACTTGCACCGGCGCATCGAGCTGGGGGCACGTATGGGGTTCAGGGAGTTCATCGTGAGTGATAAGGCTCGCGACGACCTTTCGGACCTCCACGGTCTGACGATTCATCGAAAACGCTATGTGAGTGAGGCAATTGCCGCCAGTTTTCCGCGAGTCTCCGATGCCGGAGGCGAGTCGCAGTGAAGGCTGTCAGAGCCCATCGACCGAGTCTTGCCGCCATTGTCGTGGCGGCTGGAAGCAGTACCCGGTTTGGAGGGAACAAGCTTTTCGCTCCTTTCGCGGGGAAACCGCTCATCTGCACTACGTTGGAGGCAGTGTGCCAACTTCCCGTGCGCCGGCTGGTTCTGATCTGCAGACCGGACGATCGTACGAAGATGGAGAAATGCGTTACCCAGGCCGCACTTCCGCGCCGCGTGCACGTTTTTCTGGCGATCGGAGGCCCAACGCGAGCCGAAAGCGTCCTCAACGGCCTCAAGACGCTTACAGACAATGGTGTTTCCGGTCAGGACTGGGTTCTGGTCCATGACGGTGCTCGCCCTTTGGTCTGCCGAGCACTTCTGAAGAGACTGTTCGCGGCCAGGGATACGGGAGACATCGTCGTACCGGTGATTCCGGTGGCCGACTCACTGCGGCGAACGTCGGCGGGCAGGACAAAAGCACTGGACAGGACAGGGATCGTCGCCGTACAAACGCCTCAGTTCTGCCGAGTGGCGACGCTCCAGTCTGCGTATCTCAACAGTGCGGCTGGTGCATGTTTTGGTGACGAGGCGGCGCTGATCGAGTCAACTGGTGGGCAGGTCGTGACTGTTGAAGGCGACGCCCAGAACATGAAGGTGACGGTGCCAGGGGACGTTGAGATTGCCGAGGCGGCATTCAGCACGAGAGTCAGGACCGCAGTTGGATTCGGTTACGACGTCCATCGGTTCGTTTCCGGGCGACCGTTGATCCTCGGCGGCATCAGGATCACGTCGAAACTGGGGCTTGACGGGACATCAGACGCCGACGCCGTCCTGCATGCAGTCATGGACGCTGTCCTTGGATGCGCCGGGGCGGGAGACATCGGCGGTATGTTTCCATCATCAGACGGGCAGTTCGTTGGAATTGACAGCGCCGTGCTTCTGGGACGCGTCATGGCGGATAGAAGGATTCGCAGGCTGAGGATTGTTTCGGTGGACATCACGATTGTCGCTGAGAGGCCGAAATTGCGGGACCACCAGGCCCCTATGCAGAGAAGAATCGCGCGCCTTCTTGGACTTCGGTCGACTGATGTCGACGTCAAGGTGACGGGTAACGATGCGATAGGGTGGATCGGCAGGGGTGAGGGTATAGCCGTTCTCTGCGTTGTGACCGCCCTCCATCCCAGATAGGAAGAAGATTAAGCCGTACACTGAGCACTTGTTGCGCAGATCCCCGGCGTGGCCGACTATCTCCGGCTCCAGTTGCATCGGGCCACGGCACATGTTCCACTCAGTACTGTTGCTTCCTTCCGGACCTGGCAGAGTTCAGAGCTTCCCATTGCATGGTGTGCAGCCTTCAACGCCTTCAACAGGGACTGTTTCGGAAACGTGCGCCCCGCATGCTCAGCATGGACCCCGGTGAGCGGATTCCGGGCAACAGGGCACCGCTAGCTCCCCGTCCTGTACGGCTTCAGTAGTATATACGCTGGGATGGTCCCCGTCAACCTGTCATTACTGCAGCTTTGTGAGAGCTATGGAGAGGCGACTCGTCTGTCCTTTGGACACTGATGCTTCACCTGACCATGGGAGATATCCTGGCAGTTCAAGGTATATCTCATGCGTGCCCTCCTTCAGCGTGCTGAACGTGAAGGGCGCGATGTGACTCGTGGCTCGACCGTCGATGGTAATGGACGCTCCGGCAGGATCAGTCGAGACAACAAGACCACCAAGCGCAAGGTCGAACTTGTACTGCTTTGTCAGAACGATGCCTTCTTTCACAGCGAGCACATCGGTAATGTCCTTGCTCCCATCCAGCTTGAGTGTGAGAGCGTAGTTACCTACGGGGAATGAGTTGATCTTCAACGGTGTCACGCCGTATGGCTTGCCATCCATGACGACTTGAGCACCAGTCGGGTCCGACGTGATGCTGAGTTTGCCAAAGGCCTTTACAAGGGAGAAGTCCTGTGTGCTCTGTGTCGCATCAGAAAGGTCGACTGTGCGCGAGATTGTGGCATAGCCCTTGAGGGAAACGACCAGTGCATAGTTGCGTGGTTTGAGGCCCGCCACCGTCAAAGGCGTGATGCCTTTGGTTGCGCCGTCGAGCCCTACTGTTGCGCCAGGCGGGGTAGACGTGACGACCAGGGAGTAGGCAGCGTGTGCCATGTTTGCAATGACTTGCGTTGTGGATCCCCTCACTGCCGTCGAGCTGCCCTTCCAGACTTCCCAACCAGGCAGACTGATCTGTATCACGTGGGTGCCTGGAACCACCCGGGACAACACGAGCGGCGTAGTTCCGACCTGCTGGTCGTCGAGGAACACGGTGGCTCCTGATGGGAATGACCTGATGTTCAGGCTGGCTTTCCTTCCCTGAAGAAGCAGGAAGACCGCCGCGGTCACAACTGCCGCGACAAGTACGAACACGATCCAGATCCTGCTTCTGCGATGATGCTGCGGTGCGGGGGGCACAGTAGCTCCAGTGCGGGCTTGTGCTGTGCGTGACTTCTGGAGGCTTCCAAGAAGCTCGTCTATGCGGTCAGGTTCAGGAGAATGCCGTTCGGACATGTTTATACCTCCATTATTCCAGTCGTTTCAACACTGCCTTGAGCACATCCCTGAAGACGTCATCCGCAGGACGAGCCGCGTCGATAGTCACCCACCGTTCCGGCTGGCTTGTGGCCATGTCCAGAAAGGCGCGGCGCACGACGTCGAGGAACGAGCCTCGTTGCTCAATCCTGTCGAGGTCGGTCTTCCGGGCCAGGGCAACGCGCGGATCGATATCCAGAAGCAGGGTCAGGTCAGGGACCAGACCCGAAGTGACGATGTCCATGAGTCGCTCCACTCGCTCTTTACCGACCTTTCCTGCAATCCCCTGATAGGCGATAGATGAATCTGCAAACCTTTCCCCAATGACGATGTCGCCGCGTTCGAGAGCGGGATTGATGACCTCATCGATGTCCTGTCTGCGATCGGCCGCGAACAGCAACACTTCAGAGAACAGGGACAGGTTGAGGTCGTCATGGACGAGGATCGTTCGGAGCTTCCGTCCGAGCATCGTTCCTCCCGGCTCGAATGTGTGCGTTACATCGAATAGTCGCTCGGTCAATGCCCGTTTGAGCCTCCCAGCCTGGGTGCTCTTGCCGCATCCGTCGATTCCCTCGAATGTAAGAAAGAAGGCGCGCCGCATCACACGGCTCCTGGTGGCCCTTGAGCTGGCTTCATCGTCGGAGAGTACACGACAACGCGCCGGAATGGCTCGATGCCTTCGCTCTCACTGAACAGCCCAAGTCGTTCTGCCAGTCTGTGTTGCATCCGCCGCTCGAAGGCATCGGAATATGGCAGTTCACGCGAGGCTGAGGAGACCACGGCTTCGCGCATGAGATGAACCCAGGAAGCATACTGATTTTTGTCTACGGACATCGAGTGGATGCGTCTGAGGAGGTCCTTGATGGCAGCCAGACTGTTCTTGCTGGTTGTGTACAGCGGCAATCCGAGTGTCTCGGCTCGTTCTACAAGAAATGGCTTCTTGGCTGCGAGTGTGTCACTGAGCAGCACGATGTCTGCATCCTCCATCGTGCGCGCGACCCGTACGTCGGCATGCAGGCTGTGAGAAGCTCGCTCGATGTAGCTCTGGCTGACTCCCTGGATGTAGAGTCTGACGCTGGAATCCTGCGTCCACAGCTGCTCGGTGCCAAGTTGTGAAGTGGGAGCCTCTCCCTGATGAGGAGGTTCGATCATAAACTCTTTGCCGGCTGTTCTCTTGCGTATCTCGGGTTGCACGTCGAAGCCGCGCAGAACTCTGTCGACGACGTCTGCCAAGTCACGATACACAGCCAGGACATCGCGTTCACGCAGCTCTATGAGGACGTCAAATGTGGGAGCAGACTTGCGTTCGAGAACGCTCTTCTGTGTCCCGCGGCGCTGTGCTTCTTCATCACCCAGCGTAACCGTCTGGATACCTCCGAGCAAATCGATGAGGGTCGGGTTGGTGATAAGGTTGCCCAGATCGTTGCCATGTGCCGTTCCAATGAGTTCGACGCCGCGCTCAGCGATCGTCCGGCATGCTTGCGCCTCTTCGATGCGGCCGATTTCATCTATGACGATGACTTCG
>DASVKR010000114.1:0-2582 GCA_036385275.1 Candidatus Cryosericum sp.
GCGCATCCTTAGCCGCCTGGACGTCTTCGTGCCGGTACTGCTGACGCCGGTCCCTGTGCTCCTGGCGCAGAAGTTCACTGCGTTGCTGGGCAGACCACGTACGATGGGACGCGACATCTACGACATCTCCTGGCTGCTGGGGCAGGCGAGACCGGACTACGCGTACCTGCAGGCCAAAGCCGGTATTCCAGACGAGGGACACTTGCGCCAGGTCGTCCTGGACAAGCTGACCACGCTCGATATGGCGGCCCTGCGTACCGACGTGCTGCCCTTCCTCCCGAGTCCAAAGGAGGCCGACCGCATCACCCTGTTTGCGGATCTCATCCGAACGGCGCCGTTATGACGACCGGCATGCATATCCTGGTCGTCTCCGATTCGCACGGCAACACATCCAATCTGAAGGAGGCGATGCGCCGGCATCCCGAGGTCACCCGCGTGCTCCACTGCGGGGATGGCGAGGCCGACGTCGCTGCCCTCAGCACAGCGTTTCCGTCCGTGCGCTTCGACGCCGTACGCGGCAACTGCGATCTCGGTGCATTGCTCCCGCTCCAGCGCCTCCTGCGGATCGCCGGCAGGCGCATCTTCATGACTCACGGCCATAGCTATGGCACCAAGTATGGGATGGAATTGCTTCTCGAACAGGGGCACAAGGACCGGGCCGACGTCGTCCTCTTCGGTCACACGCACCGCCGTCTCATCGAGCGTCAGGACGGCATTCTCCTCGTCAACCCCGGCAGCATCGGGGGCCGCTTCCCCGCCCGCACGGCCACCTATGTCGTCTTAGATCTGTCAGATGGCGTAGTTACAGCCGAGGGGTATGAGTTGTAGAACAGCGCCCGCTCCGTCGTTCCCCCCCGAGCCCTTTTGTTCAAGGCCCCCGAGCACTTCTTCCCAATGCGAGGGGTGTCCCTGAGGGGTGCTCCTCACGAGTATTTCTTTGCAATACGAGTGGCGTTCCTCGGCGCAGGCGGGAATCCAGTCTTGTCCCCGGATCTTTCACTCCTGACCTGAGCCAATTCCCCCACCTGGTTTGTCTCTCAACGGAGCAATTGGCTGTATAATACGTAAATGGTATGGTGAGCTGTGACGTATGCCGCCCCGACCTCAGGAGGAATGCGATGCTGGGAGCAGTAGCAGGAGACATCATCGGTTCGGTGTACGAGTTTCACGCCATCAAGTCGATGGACTTCCCGCTGTTCAGCGAGGGCTCTGAGTGGACAGACGACACGGTCCTGACCATGGCCGTGGCCCAGACGCTGCTGACAGGCCGCCCATACGAAGAGACACTGCGAGAGTTTGCGCTGGAGCATCCAGATGCTGGGTTTGGTGGGCGGTTCAGGCATTGGTTCACCACGCCAGGAGCGAAACCGTACGACAGCTTCGGCAACGGGTCGGCCATGCGCGTCAGCCCTGTGGGCTGGGCCTTCGACACCTTGGAGGAAACGCTGGAGGAGGCACAGCGTTCAGCCGAGGTGACCCACAACCATCCGGAGGGCATCAAGGGTGCTCAGGCCACGGCGGCTGCCATTTTCCTTGCCCGCCAGGGGACCAGTCAGATTATCATCCGGGACGTGCTCGAGGCTCGGTTCGGGTACGACCTGCACCGTACCTACGAGGACATCCAGCCATCCTGCTCGTTCGACGAGACGTGCCAGCGGTCGGTACCCGAGGCGCTCATCTGTGCGTTGACCTCCATGTCCTTCGAGGGCGCGGTGTGCCGCGCAGTTGCTTTGGGCGGTGACGCCGACACACAGGCCGCCATCGCGGGCTCGGTGGCCGAGGCACTCTATGATGGAGTCCCAGAGAGTATTGCCAGGGAGGCCCGTGCCCGTCTGACCCCGCAGTTCATCGGCATCCTCGACGCCTTCCAGGGCAAGTACCACATTCCACATTCATAGACTATCCGGCACATTGCAGTCAAGCGTTACCACTTGGAAATGGTAACGCTTGACCCCAAGAACAGAAGGGCTTTCAGTATATCAAAACCAGCCCGCCTTCTTCATCGCTTCCATTGAGATCTTCGAGCTTGGTCCATCGCCCCGTGCAACGGTTATTGCAACAGTGGGTCCCACGACCTCCAGAATCTCTGCGATGTCCTTGTGTGTGAAGCCCGGGCAAAGGATGATAGCCTCGATGCCCTTTTCCTTGACAAGGGTTCTGCAGACTTCCAATGCCTGAGCCTGACCTTTGACCAGTCGTACGTAGAGTTTGTACTTCTCCGTTCCCAGCAGGCAGGCATCTCTTTCGGGGTCTGCATCAGGTGCGTGCGCCATAAACAACGATGTGAATGCCATAATTCACCTCCTATAATATTCTAGCTCTATTTGGGGTCAGCTGGTAATACAAGCACAGTGGTACATGTCAAGAGTGACCCCTTCCACTTCGTCATTCCCTGCTCCTTCTCCAGGACAGATCGATGGCCAGCTCAGGCCGACTCCACGCATGTACCACTTGGCGGGTAATTACCAGCTGACCGCAAGAGAGGTCAAAACAGATATTCTTCTCTCCTGAATACTCCCTTGACGCTCTCTCCTGCCATGAATCTCTTGACATTCTCGACGGCCTCTCGTGTTGCTTCCGCC
>DASVKR010000115.1:0-2493 GCA_036385275.1 Candidatus Cryosericum sp.
GCTGCTCAAAGAGGTTCCAGTAGCCAAGAACTTTGAGCAGGAACACTATGATCTTGCCTCGGCATTCATCAAGTCGATGCGTGGCTCTGATCCAGACGCTGCGCTATACTACATGGCGCGCATGATCGACGCAGGAGACGACCCCCTCTTCGTCGCTCGGCGCATGATCGTCTTCGCGGCCGAGGACGTCGGCTTGGCGAATCCCTTTGCTGTTGTGATGGCGACGGCGGCGTACGATGCCGTGCATGCAGTAGGGCTGCCCGAAGCAATGCTCAACCTGACAGAGGCTGTTATCTATCTTGCGGGGAGCCGTAAGAACAATTCGGTACTGGGTGCCATGCGCCGTGCACGGGACCTTGCACAACAGACGAAGAACGTCGATACACCGATTCAGCTCAAGAACAGCCGCACCGGGCAGGCATTGTACAGATATCCACACAATTTTCCTGGCAATTGGGTGGCTCAGGAGTACTTCCCTGACGAGGTGCATGACCGGGCCATCTACCTGCCCAGCGGAGCCGGGTACGAGCACGTTATCATCGGGTACTTGAAATCGCTTCGTGCAAAAAAACCGGAATAGGCATAGAGGAGTCCGACATGCAGAAAGGGTACTGGGAGGACGGCGGCAAGCTTCAATTCGATGGAATCGTGACTACAACTGCGGAGACGGAGCAAGGCCTTGTCGTCCGGTTCGAGAAGACATTCTTCTATCCTGAGTGTGGCGGACAGCCAGCTGACGGAGGAACAGTCGGTGGTACAACTATCCTTGACGCTCAACAAGATGACGCCGGTCCATATGTCGTCCTACCTTCGGGATTCTCCGCTGAGGCGGGTCAGAGTCTGTTCTGCATCGTCGACGCCGAGAGACGAGGCCGTCACACGCAGCTGCATTCGGCTCAGCACATTCTGAGCAGGTTGCTGGATGACAGGGGCATTCGGACACTGTCCTTTCACATGACTGAAGAGGAAGCCAGCATCGAGGTCGAGGCCGCAGCGGTCAGCAGCAGCGTCCTGGCAGAGATCGAAGACGCTGTAGAACGAGCTATCTGGCGATGCCTACCGGTCGAGACGGTGTTTGTGGACGCGGCTGACATCGCTGCCTACGATGTGCGGAAGGTGCCAGAGCTTCCAGGTGGACCACTTCGCCTTGTCCGAATCGGGGATCTGGACACGAATCCGTGCGGCGGGACCCACGTTGCGTCGACTGGCGAGATCGGTGCGTTTGCCATCGTACGAACGGACAAAGTTCGTGGCAACACTCGTATCTACTTCGTTGCAGGGCGGACAGCGACGGCGTACTACAGGCGAAACGACGCTGCACTTCGGGAAATCGAACAGCAGCTGACATGTGGACTTGGCGATATCTCTGCTTCGATTTTGAGGTTGCAGCAACGCGACCATGACGTGGGCAGACAGGTCAAGGGTCTACTGGCGATGGCTGCGGATGAACTTGCTCACCAGGCTCTGGACGAAATCACTTCACATGGTGTTGTCGTGATGGTTCTCGACTGGGTCCCCACGGAGCTCGCCCGCATGGTGGCAGCCAAGTTGACTTCGGCTCCGGGTCCACTATGCGTGCTCATCTACCCCAACGGCGGCACTGACGGGCAGTTCGTCTGCTCGGTGCCGACCGGAAGCGAGGCTTTGCTGGCGACCTTCGGTGGGCGGATGAAGGAGTCCTTCGGCGCCAGGTCGGGTGGAGCGGGAAGAGTCATTCAGGGAAAGGTCGACACGCGCATGACTCAGGATCAACTGAAGCCTCTTCTGGTGGCAGAATGAGCATTGTCAGCGAACAAACGGCAGTTTGTTGATTGCATTGGCGTTCCAACTACACTGGTGACAGAGGTGACTACCATAAAGATGTGGTGTTGCACTGTTTGTGGGCTTTTGTACGAGGGGGAGAATTCACCTTCGGCAGTTCTCCGTCGCGGAGGTCAGAATACACGTGAACTAGGGCAAGTGGGGATGACCACGCCTGTCCCGGCACCGAGGTACTGGCTGGGCATGGCTTGTGAACACTACATTTCCGAACCGGTCGACTAGCCGGCGGGTCGCGTTGAAAAGGAGAGAGATATGGGAAACATCATGGAAGCATCGCTGTTCACTCGTAAGATCGAAGCTGAGATCATCAAGGAGGTCGAGCGCCTGAAGTCAGAGGGACACAATCCTTCGCTCAGCGTGATTGTTGTTGGGAACAGCCCGTCGACAATGGTCTACTTCAAGAACATGTCGCACAAGGGCGTGGAACTCGGGTTCTATGTTGAGCTCCGGAAGATCGATGAGTCAGTCGGGGCTGCCGAAGTACTTGAGCTCATCCACAGGCTGAACGAATCGAAGGACGTCGACGGTATTCTGGTCGGGCTTCCCTTGCCAAAGGAATATGATGTGGATTCAATCTTGCACGGCATCAGTCCCGACAAGGATGTTGATGCTTTCCACCCCTTCAACATGGGGCAGTTGATGATTGGCAAGCCTCGCTTTGTCCCGGCCACT
>DASVKR010000116.1:0-8180 GCA_036385275.1 Candidatus Cryosericum sp.
GGCTGCTGCCGTGACAGCGTTTGTGCTCTTAGCAGCGGGGCTCGTCGTGGCAACCGGCATGGTCCAAGCCAGTGGCGGACCGCACCTCCGCGTCCTCCACGGCGTCTTCGGTGCCATAACCATCGTAGTCGGATTCTTGACGGGCGCGGGAGGGCACTTAACGACCAAGGCGCGCGCCAACAGGAAGCAGCTACGGACCATCCACCTGTGGGTGGGTCGCGTTGCTGTCATACTCTTCCTGCTCACCGTCCTTGCCGGACTGCGGCAGGCCGGCATCCTGTAGCTGCGTGGTTCAGGGCTTCGGGGAGGGGACCGTCACGACCCTCGTCTTCGGGTCACAGCTGATTGCACAGCCAGCTACTCGGCGACGAACCGGGCGGGCCAACCGTTCGCCACGTCCCTGACTAGTCTCTGCCGTTTACGATGAGTCCTGCCCCCTCACAAGATTCGAACTCGAACTGCAGGGTAGCGTGCGTGATGCCATACTTGGTGTGCAACAAGTCCTGGATCTGCTCCCGGATCGGCCCGGTGTCGCAGACCGAGATGTTGTCCACGTTGACATGCCCCTCAAACATTGTTTCGGTATCGCTGACCTGCCAGACATGGACATGGTGCAGGTCCTTGACATGGGACAACGCGCAGATGTCGACTTCCAGCCGCGCCAGCTCCAGTCCGATCGGTGCACGTTCCATGAGGATGCCCCCGGCCTCACGGACGACCGAGAACGCCTCCTTCAGGACCCACGCCGCCACGAGCACTGTGACCAGCGGGTCCACCCACGTCACGTGCCACAACGTCACTACGATACCACCCACGACGACGCCGACTGACGAGAGTGTGTCCGAAAGCAGGTGCAGGTAGGCACCGCGGATGTTGAGGCTCTCGCCCGCGGAGCGGTGAAGCAGAAGAACGGACACGAGGTTGGCCACGAGCCCGACCAGTGCAGCGATCAGCATGATGCCGCCCTTGATCGGCACCGGATGCAGGAACCGTTCATACGCCTCACGGAACAGGATGAACGAGATGACCGCCATTGCCCCGGCGTTAATGCCCGCCGACAGGATCTCGGCGCGGCGATAGCCAAACGTGTACTGCTCGTCGTGAGCACGCCGCCCCAGGCGCAATGTCCATAGTGCCAGGACGCCGGCCAGGGTGTCCGTCGCGTTGTGAAAAGCGTCAGCGAGCAGCGCCAGCGAGCCGGAAACGATACCTCCGACGATCTCCGAGATGGTAATGACGACGTTCATCAGGATGGAGATGAACAGGTTGCGCCCGGTGGGCAGGTCGTGGTCGTGGTGATCACTCATGGTGCACTTCCTTTTCTGCAAGATGGTCCAGCGCGAACCCGACGATGATGTCGATGTGCTTGTCTGCAAGGGCGTAGAACATGCGCCGCCCGTCCTTGCGGGAGCGGACGACGTCACTGCGGTGCAGGGCTGCCAGCTGGTGCGAGACCAGCGTCTGACTCAAACCCGTCTGGCCGCAGATGCCGGCGACATTGTCCTCGCCGTCGCGGAGGACAAGCAGGATGGCCAGCCGTGACTCGTTCGCCAGCAGCTTGTAGAACGATGTCAGTGCTTCAAGTCTCATGTTGGTTTTCATGACCACATCATCATATGATACTATTGTCATATGTCAAGAGTGCCATGAAAGAATGCCATTGCTGCAAAGGGGAGCCTCGCTCCACCCAGCAGATATACCCCTGGGAAAGTCATTACCAGCTGACCCCAATCACTCTTTCTATTATTGATTGCCCAGGATTGTTTTGGCAGTAGTGATGACTTTGGGGATATTTCCAGAGAAACTCATCTTCCCATTGGAAAAACTGAGAGACTTTACGTCCAGACTCCCATAGCCACCGCTCGTCAATCGCTCATAAACAAGGCCTTCAAATGCACTCTTGGCTTGGCTATAAAGCGCTTTCGCCACAGGAATCTTGCCAATATATAGCTCCGACAGATCAATGTTGAGTTTGTTATTTTCAATGGTCAGGTTGCCCTTGACGTAAGCAGGAAAGGAGATTTTCGGCACTTTGTACTTATCCATCACCTTGGAAATGACTTCGATCTCTTGTGGAGACATCCCGGTCGCCTCGGCGTAGCCTTTGAGCCTATCAACTCTGACTACCCCTGAGGCCTCGACCGTGCCATCCTGCCCGATCTTTACCTGAACATCGGTAAAGGGATTGAACGCCCAATCAGATTCCTGACCAAGACGGGCAGTTATCTCTTTGTCGGTAAAGACATTCTTAATAGCTTGGGTACCTTTGAGGACAAAGCTGCTCTTGATGTCGGGCGCTGATTCCACAACTATTCTTTGCACATGATTCTTAGAGGTTATGGACTTGAGGTCTGCGTCTGTGTATGTAATTCCTAAGTTCCTTGACTTATCAGAACCAAGTATTTTGGAAACCCCTGGAACAAAACCCAAGTATCCCAGACCCAGAATGACAAGGATGACGATGACTATGAGCCCTACGACAAATCTCTTAATGAAGCCCACGCAGCACCTTCCGAGTCTCATCTCGTACGAGATGGAGCGTAAACGGGTTGTCTGTCATCTCAATGCCTCCATGGAACGACCGTCGCTCATGTCCGACGTTGTTGCGCGCAGTATACCCCGTTTTCTTCCGCCGACACAATTCCTGAACAAAGCGACATATAGGTGTCTTCCAATCTGTCATTCCCACACAGGGGGACTCCATCTTTGCATTGCCGTGTGGGTCTTACCGTTCGTATCCTGTCAGTTCCACGTAGGCGAAGCCGTCCAGCACCTTTTTGTCGAGGAAGCGGGTGCCGCTCAGATCGACTGGGCATAGAATTTCACCGTGGGCAGTGCACAGGCCCTCCCAATAGTCCGGCGTGATCAGCGATGGCACGTGCTGCTCCTTGAGTGTCGGCTTCACGTACGCAGTCATAAAGGGGGTGGATGCTTCGGGGCTGTCGAAGATCCGTATCTCCCAGTCGACGGGGTACGTGACGCCGTTCCGAGCCACGCAGACATCCGACGTCCGCACCTCGAACCGTTCGACACGCATCGTTTGCCCGTGCCGGTATATGTTCCCGGCTCCATACGTCGTGCCCCACCGGTCAAAGTTGAACAGCATGATGTAGAGGTCGTCGGTATCGAAGCGAAGCGAGAACCAGTCCCACTTCATCTTGACCGCGTTGAAGTTGCCCCACTGGTGGTCATGCCACGTCAAGCCGGTGACAGGTAGGCTCTCGCCGTTCAGGACGATCGTACCCTCGGTCTTCATGTTGGGCAGCGTGAAATAGTAAGAAGCATCGCCCGGACTGTTCTGCATCTCCTGGATGCCGCCCATTCCCTGAGCCATGATGTCCCGGATGACACAAGAGTAGTGCACCCGCAGACCCCTCACGCGTGCATCGATGACAAAACTACTGTTACTCTCGCTGAACCCCACCCGGTTGCCGAAGAGGGCAATCACCGTGTGGGCATCGGAGGTGAACGGGATGTGCACGGGCAAGACCATGCCGGTGTAGGTAAACTTCTGTCCATCGACATCGGTGACGGCCACGTGAACAATCACACTGTCAACCAGCGTCTTCACTCTGAAAAAGGTTACTTCGAGTCCAACAGGGGCTTTCCTCTTCGGTGTCACCAGAACGCTGGTGAAGTACCACCACTCGAGGCGCGCACCCCGATGAGGAAAGTGGTCTCTGTTGGTGAAGTCGACGGGCGGCAGAGGACGGCGTGATGGGCCCCGGACCATCAGCTCATACAGTTCGATGGGCAATTGGGTCAGCGCTCCCTTGAGGATTCTCCTGAAGGTCATCTCTAGCCACCTCTCATGGCAACAGTATCGCCGGATTCAGTGGCTTGCTCAAGGACGAAAGAGATGGATTATCTCTGTGATAGGCTGGTGGCTTCGAGGATGGCTCAAACTATGGCATAGGGATCGACACTCACTCGGCGCAAGGCCGCACTCGCCCGTTGTCTCGCTGACCGAATCCTGCTAGAGTATGCAGAAGGATCTGAAAGAAGCCATCGAGACGGACTCCGAGTCCAGCGCTGAGGAGAGTGCATGATCACGTATTCGCATGAACGTTCACTGGAACTGCTGAGAACCGGGACCGGTATTCCGGACGCCCAGTTCCGCGAGGGACAAGAAGAGGCCATTCGCTCCATTGTCGAACAACCCGGCCGTTATCTCGTCGTGCAGAAGACAGGCTGGGGCAAGAGTTTTGTCTACTTCATCGCCACGAGACTGCTGCGCGAGGCGGATCAAGGACCCGTCTTGCTCGTTTCGCCCTTGCTGGCATTGATGCGCAACCAGATAGCCGCTGCTGAACGCATGGGCGTTCGGGCTAAGACGATCAACTCTGACAATCCGGATTCCTGGAGCAGTATCGAAGCTGCCGTGCAACACGACGAGGTCGACATTTTGCTTATCTCGCCGGAACGGCTGGCCAACGAACGCTTTCGCTCTGAGGTCCTTGCCCATATCGCTGCCAACATCTCTCTGCTGGTGGTAGACGAAGCCCACTGCATCTCGGACTGGGGTCATGACTTCAGGCCACACTACCGCCTGCTGCAGCACACCATCGAGGCTCTGCCCGCCAACATGCGCCTGCTTGCAACGACGGCAACCGCCAACAATCGCGTGATCCAGGACCTGCAGACTGTACTGGGCCCCAACCTCAATGTGTCTCGGGGGGAACTAAACAGGCCATCGCTCAAGCTTCAGACCATCCGCCTGGCCAGCCAGGCTGAACGTCTGGCCTGGCTGGCCGAACAGATACCGGCCATGCCTGGCAGCGGCATCGTCTACACACTGACGGTACGGGACGCTGTCCAGGTGGCCGAATGGCTCGCATTGCACGGAATACATGCAGTGGCGTATACTGGCGACAGCGGCAGCGACCGGCCTGAACTCGAGCAGGCATTGCTGGACAACCGGGTGAAGGCGCTGGTGGCAACAACGGCGCTGGGCATGGGCTTTGACAAACCAGACCTGGGCTTTGTCGTTCACTACCAGACCCCGGGGTCAGTCGTGGCCTATTACCAGCAGGTCGGCCGCGCAGGGCGTGCACTGGATGCAGCCTATGGCATTCTGCTGAGTGGCACCGAGGAGAACGAGATCAACGAGTACTTTATCAAGACCGCGTTTCCGACACGCGACGAAGTAAAAGAGATCCTGAAGGCACTGGAACGCAGTCCTCAGGGACTTTCGCTGCCCGCCCTCATGGCAAGTGTCAACGTGGCAAAAGGCCGCATCGAGAAAACCATCGACCTGCTGGCATTGGAGTCACCCGCGCCCATCGTAAAGCAGGGGACCAAGTGGCAGCTGACTGCGACCAACCTCAGCGAGGAGTTCTGGCGGCGGGCACAGCGCCTGACTGACTTACGGCACGTTGAGCAGGGCCAGATGCAGGAATACGTGGACCTGCCCGCCGGACATATGGCCTACCTCATCCGCGCCCTGGACGGGGAGCCCGGTGACTGCCACTCTCCCGACCTGCCAGACCTGCCTACAACCGTCGATCAGCTCGCAGTGCGAGAAGCCATCGGGTTTCTTCGCCGGACCAGTCTGCCCATCGATCCTCGCAGACAATGGCCACTGGACAACATGCCTCAGTATCACCTCAAAGGGAACATTCCCCGCGAGCTCCAGGCAGAACCGGGGAGGGCACTCTGCACATGGGGTGACGCGGGCTGGGGCGATCTGGTGCGCCAAGGCAAATGCCAGGACCACCATCTTGGGGATGACTTGGTTGCGGCGTGCGCGTCGATGGTCCAGGAATGGAACCCGCAACCTGCGCCCACCTGGGTCACCTGCCTACCATCCCTGCGCGATCCGGTGCTCGTACAGGATGTTGCCGAACGTCTGGCAAAGCGGCTGGGACTGCCGTTTCGACCCGTGATTTGCAGGAGCATCGACCGGCCCCCACAGGCAACGATGCAGAACAGCATGCAGCAAGCCCACAACCTCGATGGCTCGTTTGAACTCACGGGGACGTTGCCGGCGGGGGCCGTGCTGCTGGTGGATGACACAGTGGACTCGCGCTGGACCCTCACCGTCGCAGCATGGCTGTTGCGCTCCCATGGCAGTGGTCAGGTCTACCCGGTGGCGCTCGCGTCCATGGGACCCGGCGGATGAGTAACACACTATCACAGGACAGCCAAGCGATCCTGCTGCTCACGGCACCCTTGATGACTGGACGCATGGAGCCATCGACGGACCTGTTGACGCCGGGTGAGTATGGGCATCTTGTGGTCTTCCTGCACGAGGTACAGAGAAGTCCTGGCGATCTTCTCACTGCTGATGCGGATAGCCTGCTCAGACAATGTCAGGGAGTCGTGGACGGCGACCGACTTAGAAAGTTGCTCGGCCGGGGCTTCCTGCTGAGCCAGGCGGTCGAACGCTGGCAGACCCGCGCCATCTGGGTTGTCACGAGTGCGGACGCGTCATATCCGCACCAGCTCAAGGAACGATTGAAGGAAAACGCGCCAGCAGTACTGTATGGCTGTGGAGAGGCCCCGATTCTGGAGACGGGGGGATTGGCTGTGATCGGTAGCCGCAATGCGACCCCGGAACTGCTGACGTACACAGAGCACATCGGACAACTGGCGGCCAATGCACAGCAAACAGTCATATCGGGCGGAGCACGCGGGATCGACCAGGCGTCCATGCGCGGTGCTCTGGGAGCTGGCGGAACAGTTGTTGGCATACTTGCCGACAGCCTGGAACGGGCAGTCCTCAACCGCGAGTATCGTTCCCCGCTCATGGAGGGCCAGCTGGCCCTCGTGTCATTCTATGATCCGATGGCCGCGTTCAATGTGGGCAACGCCATGCAGCGCAACAAGCTGATCTACGCTCTGGCTGATGCAGCACTGGTCATCAGTTCCGACTATCAGAAAAGTGAGATGTGGACCGGTGCGGCGGAACAGTTGACCACCTTGAGGTTGGTACCGGTGTTCGTCCGCTCGCAGGGCGAAATCGACAAGGGACTCCAGGAACTGCAGAACATGGGTGCACTGCCGTGGCCAAACCCGAGCAACGCCGAAGACCTGGTTCGCACCCTGAGACCAGAACAAGATCTGACCACGCACAACGAAGAACAGGCGCCTGCCCCCGTGCATGAATCGATGGTGGAACCACCAGCCACAACCAAGGCCAAACCGGTTCCGGCGAAGCGTCGTTCCAAACCGAGGAAGTCGGCAGGGAATATTGCCGAGCCGACCCTCTTCGACGCCGTACCGGAAAAAACAGTTTCGAACAAACGTGCAACAACACCACATAAGAAAACTGAAGGCACAACCGATGCAGATGGGTAGAACGGCCGTGCCGAAGACTGACGGGCGCAACAAGGGGCCAGGAGCACTTCCTGAATTCGCCGGGGGCAACATCATCTTGTACACGGCTCCTCCTGTGCGAGAATGACAACCCCAAGGATTCCTTCTTGTCATCTCCGCGCAGGCGGGGAGCCATGCGGTAATGGAGTGCATCCGCATGGCACCAATTGTGAATACTCATAGTACCTGGTACAATGGGATTCACAATTCATGAGAGCAACCGTTGCGAAGCAGCCTCCGTCTCGTAGAATGATTGCATGAGCACACATGTCATTCTGATCACCGGTCCACGTGCGGCCGGCAAGTCGACGTTCGCGGCTGAACTCCATCAGGACCTAGCGGGTTCGGTCCTGCTGCGTGTCGACGAGCCCTTTCACCAGGTTATGGCCCAAGACCGCAGCCGGTGGAATGGGCAGGAAGCAGACCTGTATGCCGTGATTTTGCGCCACCAGTTAGCCCACGCACGTGACCTCGCCCTGGAGGGCAGCTGCGTCGTTGTCGACGCGACTGTTCTGCCCAACCAGCTCGATCCCGTTCGGGAGACGCCGGCGCCCGACGTGAGCGTCGTCGTCCTGCTACCATCCTTGGAGGAGTGCCTGGCAAACGAGCACCGGGCAACGCGCACAGTCCCTGTTCGAGAGGAGAAGGTGACCTCTACGTGGCAGGAGATGCAGGCATGGCGCACGGTGACAGGAGTCTCCGTCCGGATCGTCGAGGGACTCGAAGTCGAGCGCAGAAAAGCGTTGTCCGCGGTCGTGAGACAGCTGCAGCAGGCGCTCTAGTCCCAGTCCGAACGGCTCCGGCGCAATAGCAGCGCGAAGACGGGCGCACCAACGATCCCGGTCAGGATACCCAGCGGGATC
>DASVKR010000117.1:0-2926 GCA_036385275.1 Candidatus Cryosericum sp.
TCCATCGTCTGCTACTGCATCGATGCCACGCAGGTCGATCCCATCCAGTGCAACCTGCTGTTTGAGCGGTTCCTCAACGAGGGGCGCAAGAGCCTGCCCGACGTGGATATCGATTTCGACGCATTGCGCCGGGACGAGGTCGTGTCCGAATTGTTTGCCGTCTATGGCGAAGACAGGGTTTGCCGCGTAGCCAACGTGAACACGTATAATATCCGCGGCGCTTTTCGCGACGTAGGCAAAGCATTGGGGTACAGCAAAGAAGAAGTCGACGATGCTACCCGGCTGCTGCCCTGGTACAGTCACCGCCGCATCAGCGAGGTCATCGCCAAACTGCCCGAGCTGGCCACGTTCCCCTATGGGAGCATCGAACGCTGGATATCCCTGGCCGAGCGCATCATGGGGCTACCCCGCACGCTGTCTACCCACCTGGCGGGGTTGATCATAGCCCCCTTCCCTCTCACTGACCTGGTCCCCCTCGAACCATCAGGTACTGGTTATCTCATGACGCAGTATGACAAGGACGATGTCGAGCGTCTGGGCCTGGTCAAGATGGATCTGCTGGGATTGCGCACCCTGTCCGCCGCAGTGGACGCAACCGCGATGGTCCGGGCCGAAACAGGTACAGACATCAGCCTGTCGACCATCCCCATGGACGACCAGCCGACCTACCGCCTGCTGCGTGAAGCTCGCACGCTGGGTGTTTTCCAGCTTGAATCGCCAGGCATGCGCAACCTGCTGCTCAAGTTACAGCCCGTCTGTTACACCGATATCATGGCTAATGTTTCGCTGTTTCGCCCCGGCCCCATGGCAATGAACATGGACAAGTTGTACCTGGCCAGGAGAAACGGCAAGGTTCCGATGACGTTCGAAGACCCACGCCTGGAGCCGGTCCTGAAAGAGACATATGGCGTCATCGTCTTCCAGGAACAGGTCCTGCAGGTCGCCAATACCGTTGCAGACCTGTCTCTCTCTGAAGCAGACGTTCTGCGGCGCACCATGACGGAGCACACACCCAAGGCAGAACTGGCCAGATTCGAGAGGCTCTTTCTGGAACGTGCTGCCACCAAAGGTACCGACCCGGAAACAGCTCAGCGTATCTACGACCAGCTCAAGAGCTTCGCCAGCTACGGATTCAACAAGGGGCACGCTGCTTCGTTTGGATTGCTGGCGTATCGCACCGCTTACCTCAAGACACACTGGCCGGCCCAATACACTGCAGGGCTGCTCAATGCGATGCCTGTTGGATTCTACCCTCCATTCATCCTGCTGGACGAAGCGCGCCGTTGTCATATTTTGATCGAGAAAACTCTGGTGACACACAGCATGGTCCGGACGACGGCACATGACATGACAGTACAACTGGGGTTGAGCCTGTTCAGTATGCTGTCCGCAAAGGATGCAATCTCTATCGTGACCGCACGGGAGAAACGACCCTTCGATTCGGCGATCGACTTCAGGGATCGGACACGGGTCAACCGGCGAGCGCTGCAGCACCTGGTGCTGGCTGGAGCTTTCGATGACCTTGGCACGCCCGTGGCGGTCGCAACCGACCTTGGGCTGGATCCCAATGAGATCGAGCGCATCATGAATGTCAGTCCCCACCTGCAGTTACGTGCCATCCTGGGGGAGATAGCGGGTATCGGTTACCCCGTGTCGGCAAGCCTAGCCGTCCTGCTCGACCTGGCCACCGCAGACATCATGGACGCACCCACGCCCGCGCAGGCGCGAGCGCCCGTCCTGCGCAGCGCTCAGCTGCGCACATGGCCACATGGGTCCAACGTATGGGTACGTGGAGTCGTCGTTCGCATCCAGACTCCTCCCACCAAGTCCGGCAAACGCGTTTTCTTCATCACGCTGGAGGACGAAGACGGCATGGTGGAGGCCGTCATGTTCGAGGATGCGCAGCGCAGGTATGCGGCGGCGCTCAAGCAGAACCGCATGATGCGCCTATACGGCGAACTTCAGAATACCGAGGGCAGCCCCACAGTACTTGTCAAGCGACTAGAGGGACTGCGGTTTATCCCCCGCGTCGAGGAGGCTTCCCTTGGCCGGGAATGTGCTTGAAATCGTTCACCGACAGTTCACCACGCCTATAACGGTTCTTGAGAGCGGCATCCCGGCGATAGACCACATAACCGGTATTGGCGGCTACCCGCGCGGACGTATCACGGAACTATTCGGAGCAGCCAGTTCCGGCAAGTCGGCTCTCGCGGTGGCTTGTTGTCTGAATGCGGCCGCCCTGGGGCTGACCGTCGTCTGGATAGATCTGGAACACAGCCTGGCGGCCAAGCTGCCGCTGGACCGGGGTCCAGCGGCACGGGACATTCTGCTGCTTGAGCCACAGACAGCAGAAGATGCTGTCGACATGGCTGTCATACTTCTGGAACGTGTCGGCATCGACTTGCTGGTCATGGACTCAGCGATTGTCATGAACCCGTCACACCGTCCTGAAGGCATGCCGTTCAACATGGCACGTTCCGAGATGATCGGACGTGCACTGCGCAAGCTCACGACGCTCGTTGCGCGTCGGCACTGTGTCATGCTCTTTCTCAGTCGCAGCTACCTGATGGCCGTTCCTGCATCGGTTGCCTCCATCGGCGGAGGTGCCCTGCGCAGTTTTGCCTCATTGCGCCTGAAAACGACGCAAGAACAGCTGGTTCTGGACGAAGGAGACCCCTCTTCTTTTTCGGTGCGAGTACGCGTGGTCAAGAACAAACTTGCACCACCTGAGCGCGAGGCCCTTCTATACTATTCGCTGGTGGACGGTACACTGGCAGAGGAGCCACCGGCAATGGTGGCAGACGAACCCGAGGAGGAATCGTGGCCATGAATGCGGAGATACGTATCGGCACGTGCGGATACTCCTTCCCTGACTGGAAAGGCACCATCTATCCTCCCAACCTGCGCCCCTCGCTTTACCTCGTCT
>DASVKR010000118.1:0-5105 GCA_036385275.1 Candidatus Cryosericum sp.
TCTCGACACGGAGGTCGAGAATGCCGTCACACAGTCCCAACAGCAGTTTGGAACGGACACTCAGGGATTCAATGACGCAGTCATAGCTCAGTATGGCTCGATGGACAAGTTCAAAGCCACGGTGCGCACCGACCTTCAGCCATATGTCGAACGGCAGCAGCTGGCTGACGCGGTGACTGCCGAGATCGATGCCGGCGTCACCGTCTCGGACGCAGATGTCAAAACATACTTCGCCTCTCAGGGACGTGTCAACGCCGAGCATCTCCTCATCAACATAGACACTGACAACGATTCTTCCTCGACAATCGCTGCGAAGAAGAAGGCGGCTCAAGCCGTTTATGACGAAGTCGTGAAACAGAAGGCTGAGAATGCAACGTTCGATTTCGCCACCTACGCGAAGGAGAAGGCTGCCCAGCTCAACAAGAAGACCGCAGGATATGCTACCTACGAGACACTGGGCTTCTTCACCGCAGGGCAGATGGTCAAGGAATTCGAGACTGCCGCCTTTGCTGCGAAGACCGGCGACATCGTCGGACCCATCCAGACCGAGTTTGGCTTCCATATCATTCACAAGATCGGACAAGAACCTGTCAGCACAATCTACGATACGGCCGAGACAGTCAAAGCCGCACACATCGTCCTAGGCTTCGGAACCGGAGACCAGACGACAGGAGCAACGGCTGCCGAAACCCTTGCAAACAAGGTGTATGCAGAGCTCCAGAAGGGCTTGTCGTTCAAGACAGCGATCACGAAGTATTCCACGGATGCCGACGCCAAGACAGGAGGAATCCTGGACTATTTCTCGAGCGTGGGCGATGCGACCCGCTTCGATGCCGTCAAGAGTCTGAAAACCGGCCAGTACTCAAAACCCTTCGTCGATGGTTCTTCGTATGAGATCGTTCAGCTTCTGGACCGAAAGCCGCTCGTGAAGGCAAACCTGAGTGACAAGACTACGTATGATAAGGTCAAGACCGCTTTGGAAGATGCGCGCAAGGCGGACGCAAAAACCGCACTTGTGACCAAACTCAAGAAACAATTCCCCGTCCGCGAGGGTCAGTGGTCGCGTATCACCCGATGGTATGGCCGTGGTATCGGCAAGGTGCTCGGAGCAATTGGGCAGTGGATCGTCAAAGCTACCGGCAAGGGAACAACGACGACTCCGGCAGCGACGAGCGTGCCAACCACTCCATCAGCGCCATAACCATGCTTCTGAAAGACGGCATCGATTCACCCAGAAAGCCTGCAGTCCAGGCGCGCCCGAGGGCGCGCCTGACGGCTTTCATCATTGTGGCATCACTTCTCCTGGTGGCCCTCGTGGCAGCAATCGTTGCCGTCCCGGTAGTACGTTCACGCAACGTCGCCTTCTATGTCAACGACAAACCTGTTACTGAGGAACATGTCTCGGCGATGATTGTTGACCTGCCGTTCGACGCAACCAGCGACCACTACAAGGCACGAGTGGATCTCGCGGACTCGTCAAACCCAAAGACGCAGTATCTTGTTGCAGGGTTGAACACGGAAGCCATTCAACGACTCATTGTCATGCACGCTCAATCCGACGAGGCTTTGCGACTGGGAATCATCGTGAGCCCATCGGCTATCGACGCTGCCGTCGAGACCTATGTGAACGACCACGCCTCACCAGGCGACGCGACCGAGATCGAGAGACTTCGGTCCCCGGATATGCGCTCGTACATCCAGCTCTGGGCTACTTCGAAAGCCTATGAAGAGAGTCTGACAAAGGATACGTCAGTGTCGCCAGCTGAGGTGCGCGAGTACTTCGCTACCTGGGGCTGGAACTATACGGACTCGGCAGGACGCCAGCTGACCTTCGAGCAGGCAAGCGCAAGACTTGCGAAAGATGCGCTCGCGAACAAGAAATTCCAGCTGATCCTTGAAAATCGGGCGCAGTTTCTCAGGAAAGAGAGCAGTCTTGTGAACGGCGATACACGCTACAAGCAGTTCATGAGGTGGTGGGACATCATGTTTGGCATCCAGGTCCCGGATTCACTTGAGATACTGAAGGTCGGCACAGGCTCGTGACACACCCACGAAGAGAGGCTCTGGCTCGTTCGGCCGCCCCGGAGAACCCCAGGAACACTAGCCCGAAGACAAACCGTCCGTCTCGCAGCAGACGTTCCAGAGCGGACACACGCCAGAACAGTCCTCAGACTGAGCCCGCATTGACCAAGTACAATGAACTGCTTCAAGACATCCAGGATGAAAGCAGCTACTTCCTTCCCGTGGATGCGCTCAGTGCAGGCACGCACAGATACCTCTATCATCTGGGAAACTTTTCGGCCGCAAACGCTGCGCAGATGCAACGGTTTCTCGACGACAAACGTGAGGCGCTTGCAAAGCTCGAACAGGGAAAGCTTAGTAACAGCGAGCACCGCTCAGCACTTCTCCTTCGGCTCTACATGGACAGCTTGTCCGTCCTGATTGGAGCCGGATACTTCGGGGACACTCTCTGGCAGCTGCGCAACACCCGACGGGGCCTCTATCAGGTGCTGTATATGACAGAGATCCCCGCCTACGTCCGTGGGAAGGCCATGGCTCGCCGGCTTGAGGAACTGTCGACACCCCCGACCGCGCCTGCAGAACAAATCCAGCTGCGTTCAGGCTCTCACCAGAAATTGGCTCTTGAGGAATCGCACATCATCGACCAGTATCTCCTCTTCGCGGAAGACAGGGCCAGTCGCTTCGATGACAAGCAGACAATAGCAGAGCGCATTCTCAAAGCACGCCAGTACATGAGCAGACTGGAACCACGAGTGGCTCACTCCATCAGTACAGGCGATTCCACCCGGGACCCAATACTCTCTGTCCTGCTGCCTTCACTCGACGAAGCAGGCATAAAGGAAGCACAAGAGCATCTGGAACATGAGACGGAGGCGTTGAAGCGTCAATTGAGCGAGACAGCCCTCCAGCTTGATGCCTCGAGAAGCACTGACGAGGTTGTCAATGATGTTCTCCAGGCTTCTCTCGCGCGGCGTCTGGATCAGGCGACCATCGACGACTGGATGAACAAGGATTTCCCCCGCCTCCATTCGTTTTTCCCCGGCTACAAACTCAAGTCCGTACCCGTATTGGGGAACGAGCTCGGGACTCGTCCGGCATATGATGATCCAGAAGCGGTTGCCCTGAAGGGCGCCTCGCTCGACCACCGACAGACCGTCTGTCCGATGGTGTCTTCCCGTCGCTGGCTTTCACCCGAGATCGCTCTCATGATGACCTATTTCCCTGGCAAAGCCTATGTCCAGACCGCAATCAGCAGCTGGGACCCATGTCTGGCATTTCACGTTCAGCGAGAAGCATTCATCACGGCACTTTCCCTGTTCGAGCTGCAGAACATCGCCAACCTCGACGGCATGCTGACACGACAGAACAATCTGCTCACGACGCTCCAACTCCTCATCGAGGACGCGGCAGCTGCCCTCGACATCGAGATCCTGCAGAACAGGCTAACCCATCATGATGCCTGCTCGTTCCTTCAGGAACGCGTCCCGTTGCCTCCCGATCTTGCATCCTCGTTCTCATCGATCGCCACATTCGACTTCGGAGTCTCTCTTGCTCGGTTCATGTTCCGCACTCGCTTCCGCGAAATGCGAAGAATCTCCCGGACCAGCAACAAGAAAGTCTCCTGGGCCTCGTTCTACCAGAATATCTTTGAGCAGGGTACGTTCGACCCCGCTCAACTCAAGAATTCATGATCGGTGAGCCTCAGCCCACGACGGCCAGGGCCGACCGTCCCCTGTTCCTTGCCATCGCCGGCAACATCGGCGTAGGAAAGTCCACCCTGACCCGTCATCTTTCCGACAAGTGGGGACTTACTCTGCTCCCTGAGCCGGTCAAACAGAACCCTTTCCTCAAGCTCTACTACGATGATCCCAAGCGGTGGGGAATACAGTCACAACTCTTCTTCCTCACGCAACGGGTGAGACTGTTCAAAGAAGCCGGCGCGCTGAATCATGCCAAGATCGTGGATCGTACCCTGTATGAAGACGCAGAGATATTCGCCCGTACAGCACTGTCCCGTGTCGAATACCGGATGTATCTGCAACTGTACGAGTACCTGCTGGAGAACCTCCCGGTACCCGACCTTGTTGTCTATCTCCGTGCATCCACGAGAACACTCTCACGACGCATACAGTCGCGGGGGCGTTCGTTCGAGAAGTCCCTGCCCTCTTCCTACCTTCGGAAACTCAACGAACGCTACGACACGTGGGCAAACTCGTTTCTGCGCGCGCCCCTGATCGCCATCGACACAGACGACCTTGATCTGTTCAGCCTCTTCGGCGAATATGAGAGGGTCACTGACCGCATTGCTGAAGCGCTTCTGCAGAAAGGACTGACATGGCAGCACACGACTACGATACCCAGGCATTCCTGAGCATCCTCCCCAAGCCTCTACAAGAGGCACTCGAGGGGCTCGACCGATTCGACGAGCTCGTCGAGGTCGTGCTGGACCTCGGACGTGTCCCTGAAGCTCGGTTCGAATTCGACTTCATTCCCCTTAGCGAGAGCACGGTCACGAAGGGGGACATCGACTTCATCGTCCAGAAAGTCGGAGAATTCGACCGTGACAACCGGGGCGGAATCGAACAGACGCTGCATCGGATTTCCGCCATCCGGAACAGGCACAACGACGTAGTCGGGCTGACGTGCCGGGTCGGGCGTGCCCTATACGGGAAGATCGAGATCATCGAAGACCTCGTCAAGAAGGGCTCGAGCATCCTGATACTGGGCCGACCCGGCATAGGCAAGACAACGCTATTGCGCGAGGCTTCCCGGTACATGAGCGATACGCTGAATAAACGCGTCATCATCGTGGATACTAGCAATGAGATCGGTGGAGATGGTGACGTGCCCCATCCCGGCGTCGGATCTTCTCGTCGTATGCAGGTACCGCTCAACAAAGAGCAGCACGACATCATGATCGAAGCAGTGGAAAATCACAATCCCGAAGTCATCGTCATAGATGAAATCGGCCGCATCGAAGAGGCGCAAGCATGCCGGACGATCGCTGAGCGCGGCGTCGAACTCATTGGAACGGCACATGGCAACGATCTGGGCAACCTTATCACCAACCCGACCCTCATCGA
>DASVKR010000119.1:0-2010 GCA_036385275.1 Candidatus Cryosericum sp.
AACTTTCCCGAAGTATTCGACCAGGCACTCGCGGAATCACACGTACCAGAGGCCTGTCAGGAAGAAACGTAGAAGGGTAACGTCATTGTCCTTCTAGGACACTACTCGTTCCGGGTGTGAGTAGACATTCATACGTCCGGCTCGCACAAATGCGACGACGGTGATTCCAGCCCTCTCCGCAAGAGCAATTGCCTGAGCAGTTGTAGCACTCCTCGAGGCCAATACTGGTATCCCGACACGGGCTGCCTGGGCAACTGCCTGGGCTGGAATACGTCCCGTTCCCATCAGGGTTGCCTCAGTGAGATTCCAGGAGTGCATCAGAGCGTGGCCGATGACTTTGTCGAGTGCTGTGTGACGACTAATGTCCTCACAGCTGAAGACATGCTCTCCCTGTGCAATAAGGGCTGCATGAACGCCTCCGGTGGTCCTCCAGTGGAGAGCGCTGCGTTGCATCTCCTCGGCCAGATCCTGAAGGCGGGAGGCCGACACGGTGAATCCAGGTGAGACAGCTATATCTTCAATTAGTGCGTCTCCCGAAATGCAGTCGATGTCGATTGATGTTGGCGCGTCCGGTCCCGGAGCATCGGGGGAAATGGTAAGAAACGCCGAGCGTTCTTCCACGGTGACGGCTAGGATTTGAGTGGGTCGGGCCCAGCCTTCAGACACAGCGTGGCCGACCGCGGCTGCCTCGACCAATTCGCCGGAGCTCGCGAGGCGCACTGCCAGCGTGCCGTTCACATAGATGGTTAGTGCGCGTTCTTCCGTCACCTCGTCCTCGCACTGGATCGCAGTGCTGCTGCGGTCATACCTCCAGATGGTTGTCATCATTGCTTGCCACCTCCCAAGGCTAAGTCCAGTATAGGTCGGTTGCCGTTGGATGCCAGAGACCAGCGGGGGCTCTCAGCCTGCTTGGATGTTGCATTTTCGGAGCCACGAAGGTATGATACATGTGATTATAAGCGTTGTTTGCAAGGAGGCCCGCATGGGCAGAATCACTGAGTACTATCATGCAACATCCTTGGAGGATGCGTTCGCCAAAGCGAAACAGCTGGGCACTGTCGCCGCATATGTTGGCGGTGGCGTGGAGCTGGTCCTTCGCCGGAACCCGGAGATCACGACCCTGATCGATCTGTCTCACTGCGGTCTCGACTACATTGCAGCAGCTGGGGAAGGGATCGAAATCGGTTCTCAGACCACACTTACGACGATCAGTCGCAGCGCAGACATCAGGCAGTATGCTGGAGGTTCGCTCTCCTGGTGGGCGGGCCGTATTGCTCACAACAACCTGCGGGACATGATCACTGTCGGCGGGGCCATTGGGCGCAACCAGCCGTGGAACGACGTCGTGCCCCATCTCGTTGCCCTGGGCGCACAGGTGCGATTGTTTGACGGTGCCGAGCACATCATGCCTCTCTCTGACTACATCGAAGCAAAGCAGCCGGGGGCGATCATCAAGGGGGTCCTGTTGCCGGCAGGGAATGCCGGATCGAGGGGATTCCTATGGCGGTTCACACGTACCCAGCAGGATATTTCGACGCTGCACTTCTCAGCGCTTGTCAGCTGTGACGGCAAGGTCATGACGGCGGCCAACCTGGTCTTCGCTGGGCGTCCAGGCCATGCTGCTCTCTACCCCCGACTCTCTGAAGAACTTATCGGAAAGTCGTTGTCGCATGAGACGTTCGCGAGAGTGGCGGAGATGGCTCCTGGCCTCGTTGAGGTCGGCACTGACCTTCGTGCGACGGGCGAGTTCCGGCGTGAGCTGGTGAGGGCGGCTGTCGTAAACCTGGAAGAGCACATGACGGGAGTGGCACAATGACTATTTCGATAAATGTGAATACTGTTGAACGTTCCTTTGATATTCAGCCAGGTGAGGTCCTGCTCGATGTCCTGCGGCGCGAGGGCTACCTCGAGGTGAAGGGCAGCTGTCACTCGGGAGACTGCGGCGCGTGCACCGTTTTGCTGGACGGGCGTCCTGTTGCTTCATGCCTGATACTGTCCGCCAAAGCCGAC
>DASVKR010000120.1:0-6918 GCA_036385275.1 Candidatus Cryosericum sp.
AGGCACGATGGGCAATCAGGTCGCCATCATGACGCACACACAGCGTGGGGACGAGCTTATTACGGAAGCCGAGAGTCACATCTTCTACTATGAGGTTGGCGACATCGCAATGCTGTCGGGCGTTCAGGCTCGGCAGGTTCCAGGCAAGCGGGGCGTCATGGACCCGGATGATGTCAAGCACGCAATCCGCGACTCGAGCAACATTCATTTCCCACGGACATCCCTCATTGCTATCGAAAACACTCACAATCGAGGTGGGGGAAAGGTATGGCCCATCGAATACGTGCGCGAGATATCGGCAGAGGCGCAAGAGCGCGGCATTGCCGTGCATATGGATGGAGCGCGGATTTTCAATGCATCGATCGCCTCTGGCATCGCACCGGATGTGTGGGCATCCTACGCCGATTCCGTCATGTTCTGTCTCTCAAAAGGTCTGTGCGCTCCTGTCGGATCATTGCTCGTAGGATCCAGAGACTATATTGAACGGGCGCGCAAGAACCGCAAGCGTCTAGGAGGGGGTCTTCGTCAGGTTGGCATTCTGGCGGCTGCAGGCATTGTGGCGCTTGAGACGATGGTGGATCGGCTGGCAGAGGATCATGCCAACGCAAAATTACTCGCAGGAGAACTCGCCAGTATCGGGTATGGAACTAACCCGTCTGAAGCCGAAACCAACATGGCTATGGTCGACGTCAGCGCAAGTGGCCAAGATGCGCCGTCGTTTGTGGCCGCAGTCAAGGAGAAGGGAGTTCTGTGCAATGCCGTCACGTCGACTACAGTTCGACTGGTCACGCACCACGATGTGACGACCGATGAGTGTCACGAGACCGTCGAGGTTTTCAGATCATTGTTGCACCCTTAGGCATCTATCTGCGTCAAGGAGGAAACAGTGTTGGAACCCAAACATGTCGAAGGAATGCACAACAAGCATAAGGTCTTGCTCTATACGCTGACGACCTGCGGCTGGTGTCGCAAGGCCAAGGCGTTGCTTCAGGAGCTGAGTGTAGGCTACGACTACGTCGATGTCGACGACCAGGAAGGCGGCAACAAGGAACTGGCCAAGCAGGAGGTCCTGAAATGGAACCCAGCTTGCTCGTTTCCGACCATCGTCCTGGATGGCAAGGATTGTGTCATAGGTTTCCAGGAAGACAGGATTCGGGAGCTCGCAGCTGAATGAGCAGAATAGCGGACGAGCGTGTTGCTGAGGTCTGGGAGAGGCTGGCCCTCGAGGCACGGGAGGCAGGATACTCCCTCAACCCTGACGACGCTTTTGCCAGGGATCTGGTCCGGGGCCTGCTGGAGAATGAGGCACGCTACGGATATCGCGCCTGTCCCTGCCGTCTGGCATCAGGAGTAAGAGAGCGGGATGTCGACCTCGTCTGTCCGTGTGACTACCGAGACGCTGACCTCGATGAATACGGCGTCTGCTACTGCGCGCTGTATGTCTCGCCCGAGATCAGTCATGGCGAGAAGGCCGCAACATCTATTCCGGACCGGCGTCCGGTCGGTGGGCCAACTGCGCACCCGAGGGAGATGGAACAGGTGCATGTGGCTGGGCTCGCGTTTCCGGTCTGGCGATGCAGGGTATGTGGATACCTGTGCGCAAGGCCGCAACCTCCGCTAGTCTGTCCAGTCTGCAAGGTCGGCAAGGAGCGTTTCGAGCGCTTCATGTAACCTGACAATATCATTGTCGCCGCAAGCCGCCTTGTCCGCAAAAAGGACTGGGCGGCTTGTGTTGCTCCTGAGGACTGGATGATCCGCTAGTCATGCGACATACAACCATTTGACAAAACAGATACGCTCTGGTATAGTCTCGAAATCGGGCTTTGAGGGCGCGTATAGACATTCGTGCATGTGGAGGTACGACAATGACAGAGAACAGGATTCACACCAACTGATGACAGGGGCGCCGTTGATTGGACAAGCTGCAGCCAAGAGTTTGCTACAGTAAACGCAGGACCGTCAATTCCTCAGACACTGACTCTCACAGAGTCCGTCAGTAATCTCTCCTGTCATACAGTTCGCTGTTTCCCACACTCGTTCTGGAGGTAGCACTGTATGCATACAGCTATTCAAGTAGAGAACCTCACTCGTGTCTTCAACCGCAGGGGCACGGCTCCTTTCCACGCGTTGCGGGGAGTCAGCTTCGACGTCTCGTATGGCGAGATTTTCGGTCTTCTGGGCCCGAACGGCGCCGGCAAGACAACGACCATCAAGATCATGTCGACATTGCTGCTTCCTACGTCCGGGCGCGTTACTGTTGCCGGCTTCGACGTCGAAAAGGACTACACTCATGTACGTCCGCTCATCAGCCTCATTTCAGGAGGCGAGACCTCGGGGTATGGCATTCTCACGGTTGAGGAGCAGCTCTGGATGTTCAGTCAATTCTACGGCATGGAGACGCCTGTGGCACGCACCCGGATCGAGGAATATCTCAAGGTCGTCGGCATGTGGGACAGCAGGCGCCAGCAGATGAACCGCCTTTCCACTGGCATGCGTCAGAAGGTCAATCTGGTGCGTGGTCTCGTCACCGACCCCAAGGTACTATTCCTCGACGAGCCGACGCTTGGCGTCGATGTCGAGGCGAGTGTCATCATCCGCAATATCGTGCGCGATTGGGTTCGAGAGAAGGCGGAACGCTCGGTCATTCTGACAACACACTACATGGCAGAGGCCGATGAACTCTGTTCGCGGGTAGCCATCATCAACCACGGGCTTATCCTTGCGAACGCAGCTCCATCGCAACTCAAGCAGGACTTGGACAGCCGGGCGCACTACGAGATTACGGTCGATCGGCTCGACGGGGACCAGCTTGACCATATCACTGCGTCCATGGGGGAGGGGAACGATCTCGTGCTTGGTTCCGACAAGGTGACGCAGAGTCCAATGCTTGTCGCACATCTGATGCACGAGAGTGACATCGCCCGTCTCATCACGGCACTGGCAGGGCAGGGGGCAACCCTCGAGTACATGCGCAAACTTGAACCCACTCTGGAAGACGCGTTTCTCAAGATGGTGGGTAAGAGGTTTGAAGATGAAGAAGCAGCTTCTCCTGTTTCTTAGGACGCTCAACGCGCGCGCCTACGTGCGCATTTTTGGACAGATGCGCGAGGCGACCTGGGTCGTCGCAAGCATCCTGGGTGGTTTCTTCACGATGACGACCTACATCTACCTCTACCGGACGCTCGGCACCGGCTCTGAGTTCAGCGGGCTGGTGGTGCTGGGAGGGTTCATGACTCCCTTTTTCATGAACGTTCTGTGGGGTGTTGCGATGCAGTTGTACTGGGAGAAGGAAATGGGGAACCTGGAGCTGATGCTTGTGAGTCCCGCCCCGCTGTCTGCTTTCCTCGTCGGTCTGTCTGTCGGCGGCGCCATGCACACGATGCTCCGTTCTCTGGCGGTGTTGTTCTTTGGCATTGCTGTCTTCAAGGTACAATTCACGGTTCTGCATCTGCCCTTGGCCTTGCTCGTCTTTCTTGTGACCCTGTTTTCGATGTATGGGCTGGGCATTGTGTTCTCGTCGCTATTCCTTTATCACGGACGCGACGCATGGCGCACTGCCGACCTCGTCATGGAACCGACGAACGTTCTCTCGGGATCCTACTTTCCCGCCAGGTTCCTGGGAGTGGGCTTGGTCGGTATTGCAGCACTCATCCCGACAACACTTGGGCTTGATGCACTGAGACAGCTTCTGGTCCCTTCGTTCACAGTGAAGGTGCTGGACTGGCGCTGGGAGTTGCTCATCCTCATTGGACTGGGTCTTGTGTTTGCATTCATCGCATCGTGGGCGCTGCGGTCTGTCGAGTACAAGGCCAGGCGCGATGCGCGCCTGACGCTTCGGTGGCAGTGATGAAGGGTTTTCTTGCTTCCATGTATATCGGTCTCCAGATCGAGAGCAACTGGACGAAGAAGTGGGTGTGGCTGCTCTACCTTGCGGCATATCCGATCGGCAGTTTTCTCACGGTCATCATCCTGTATGGGGTCTTTGGCCAGAAGACGGGGCTGCTCCCATACGCACTCTACGGGACCATCTTCTATTACTCACTGAGCATGGTGTTCTTCGATATGGCGTTCAGTGTCCACGATGACCGAGAGCACTATCAGACGCTAAAGTACATCTTCCTGTCGAGCACCTCATACCGGACCTACTTGTGCGGCCGTGCCGCAACTCGGTATCTTATCGCACTCGCAGGAATCATCATCAATTTGTGCTGGCTCATTCCCGTGCTGCATCTGCCGTTCCACCCCGATTGGGGTTACCTCATAGCGGGCGCTATCCTCGGATATCTTGTGGCTGCCGGCCTGGGGTTGGCCATGGCTTCTGTGTTCCTCCTGACAATCAAGTTGGACGTCGACGTTGTCGACGCGCTTTTTGGGGGGTTGTTCGTGCTGAGCGGGGCACTGTTCCCTCCAACAGCTTTCCCAGCGGTGTTTGCAAAGATCGCTGAGTTCGTCCCCATGAGTCCGTTTATCGAGCTCATGCGCCGGGCAATCTCGGGGAAGGTCCTTACCACTTTTCTTTCCGACTTGTCGACGTTCCAGTTGTTGGGAAGAGTGGCCCTGTCGGCAGTGGTCCTGTTTGCACTCGGGTGGGTCCTAGTCTTTTTCGGCAGTCGCCAGGCTCAGAGAAAGGGCTACATCGATGTGACTACCGCATTCTAGGATCAGAGACGGCTTAGTAACTCTCGTCCGCTGCACCCTTTATGGGTGCAGCGGACGTCTTCCCAAGGTAACCTCGGTGAGGTGTCAGGGCTGCTGGTCTCCTGGACGGAAGCCGGGTGTGCCTCCGAACCATTTTGCATAGATGCTGTCGTACGTGCCATCCTTAACAAGGTCTCGCAGGGCCTTGTCGACAGCAGCTTTCAGTTGCTTGTCTTCGAGGCGCATGGCGATACCATATAGTTGCGTCAGGTCCTGACCAGCTATCGAGGTGGTACTGAAGACCTTCAATGTAGGATGCGTACTGGCATAGAAAACGCACACAGGAGAGTCGTTCACCACAGCGTCGATCCTGCCATTCTCGAGGTCCTGGGTGGCAAGCTGGATGTCGGGGTAGGAATTGACCTTCACGCCGGTGATCAGCTTGGCAGACGCCTCGCCTGTCGTGCCAACCTGAACGCCGACCGTTTTTCCCACAAGATCCTCGGGTCTGGTGATATTATTCTTGGCCGGGTTGTACATGATGCCCATGTCCGACCGGTAGTAGGGAATGGAGAAACTGACCTCCTTCTCGCGTAAGGGGGTAATCGTCATGGACGAAATGACAACCTCAAACTTTTGCGTCTGGAGGGCTGGAATGATGCCATCCCAGGCTGTGGTCACGATGTCCGATTTCAGCCCAAGCTTCTGGGCGACGGCGGCAATGAGGTCGATGTCGAAACCCGTCGGCTTGTTGGTACTGTCGGCAAACTCGAAAGGAGCGAACGTTGTGTCGTTGCCGACGGTCAGAGCGCCATCCTGTTTGACGCGGTCGAGGTCTGATAAAGTGTCTGCAGGTCTGCAGCCCGAGAGGACCAGAAGACAAAGAACGAGTGCGACAGTGAAGACCGCACCCCACCGTGATGTACGAGTTCTGCTCATGTCTGACTCTCCTTGTTGCCAGAGTATGAAGATACGGCACGACATACGTCGCGTCGTCACCAGGTGGCTCTTCGGCTGATTGGCTTGTAGCATTGGTTGGGTGAAGTATAGGGACGAGTCAGAAAATGCAACGAGAAATGTGCAGAGAAGATGAAGAGAATAGGGAGACCGGGGTGCAGATCAGTCCGATATCAGGGTCGTTTGTGTTCAGAGTTCACCCTGGACATCACTCCCAATCTGACGTAGTCGTCGGTTCGACGATGGAGTTCCTGGATCTCCTCGTCTGCAAGTCCTCGCACAGTGCGTGCGGGGACACCCATCGAGAGTGACCGGGCAGGCACGACCCTGTTCTCAGGAACCAGCGCTGCGGCGGCTACCACTGCCTCGTCACCGACAGTGGCTCCTGTGAGGACGGTGGCATGCATGCCCACCATGGCATAGTGGCCGATGGTGCAGCCATGCAGGACGGCGCTGTGGCCGACAGTGGCGCCCTCACCGACAACGAGAGGGATGCCGGGTTCTACATGCCCCACGACATTGTCCTGGACGTTGGCGTTGCGGTGCACGATGATTGGCGCAATGTCGCCACGGAGGACCACCCCATACCAGATACTGGCACCCTCCTCGACGGTGACGTCTCCTATCAGGACGGCCGTGTCGGCGACAAATGCCGTGAATGCTACGGTTGGGGTCTTTCCGTCGAACGCACGAAGAATACCGGACATCAGTGTTCCTCCTTGTGATGCAGTCGTTTTGCATGAGTCTCAGCAAAATCCGCGATGAAGCTCACACCGGCCAGGCCCAGCGCACCCAAGCCACCAATAACGGACAGGACTGACCAACCCAGCGGCCTGCCGACGAGGTGCATAATAAAAGCTCCCACGAAGGCAGCGCAGGCGACCAGGACGAGAACAATGCCTGCTGCGGTCGCCAGATGAGGTAGCTCTCTTCGATGCTTTACTTTCTTCATGGATTGCACAAAGTATAGGATAGCATTGTTCTTTGCAGTGCGTATTGGTTGGCTCGCTCAATAGGCGGTTGCCAGAAATCCGAATCATGCAGGAGGAGAAAGGATGAAGAAGACAGCGTTTGCCCGTGGTGTAGTATCGATGGTTGTTGCTGTAATGATCGTCACGGTCTTGACAGGGTGCAAGACTCAGAGTGGAACACTCAACTGGCGACGTATCAGCCATTCGAATACGCCGATGCAGCCGACAAGCCCACAGGGTTTGACGTCGAACTGATGGAAGCCATCGCAGCGAAGATGGGCAGGACCAGCAATCTGACCAGTGAGGCTTTTGATGGACTTCTCCTTGCCCTGGAGGGAAAGAAGTTCGACGC
>DASVKR010000121.1:0-15045 GCA_036385275.1 Candidatus Cryosericum sp.
TTCCGCGTCATGTCGCACACTTGCAAGGATGAAGTCCTGCAGGTCGCCGTCGAGAACTGCATCAACGTTTCCTTTTTCCAGTCCTGTCCGGTGGTCTTTGGCCAGCTTGTACGGCTGCAGAACGTACGACCGGATCTCGTTGCCCCATTCGGCTGATTTGAAGACCCCGCGCACTTCCGAAATCTTGGCATCTCGCTGCAGCTCCCGCTGCACGAGGAGTCTGGACTTGAGAACGGCCATTGCCATTCGCTTGTTCTGCAACTGCGAGCGCTCGTTCTGGCAGCTGGCCGAGATGCCCGTTGGGATGTGCGTGATGCGTACAGCGGTAGAAACCTTCTGCACGTTCTGGCCTCCATGACCTGACGCATGAAAGACATCGATGCGCAGATCGCCTTCGGGGATGTCAGCGTCCGTGTTGGTTTCTGGGATTTCCGGGATGACATCTGCCGCCGCAAACGACGTATGGCGACGCTTGTTCGCATCGAAAGGACTGATGCGGACCAGGCGATGTACGCCTTTTTCGTGCATCAGAAGGCCATAGGCGTAGTGTCCCCTGATGACCAGTGTGCAACCCTTAATGCCGGCCTCCTCGCCCTGCATGCAGTCCGTCACGAGCACTTCGAACCCCTGTCGTTCGGCATAACGGGTATACATACGCATGAGCATTTCGGTCCAATCCTGCGCATCCGTTCCGCCCGCTCCGCTCGATAGTGACAAGATAGCATTGGACGCATCATAGGGACCACTGAAGTAGGCCGTTGTCTCGAGAATCTGCAGGTCATGTTCGAGATGCTCAATGCTGCCAACAGCTTCCCGCTCCAGCTCGGGGTCCGGCATCCCGACAAGGAGTTCGATGGCAGTCCGAGCATTGTCCAGCCCAGACAGAGCTTTCTGCTGGGAAGCAATGTCCGCCTCGATGCGTGAGATACCACCCATGATCTCTGCCGCGCTCGTCTGGTCATTCCAGAAGCCGGTAGCCATTGTCTTGGTCCGCATCTCTTCCAGCCGCGCCTGCTGGCTCGTCAGCCAACCAGGCTGATAAAGTCCGGAGACGCGTGACTCACACTCTGAAACACGCCTGCGCAGCGGTTCAAGATCGATCATGTTTCTTCTCTGGTTGTGGGGGCTGCAGCTCGAAGGTGAACAATGCCCTTGTCACATCGTGCTTTATCTGGTCCATCAGCTCATTGAAGAGATCGTACCCTTCCTTCTGATAGGCAATGACCGGGTCCTGCTGGCCATAAGCACGCAGGCCGATGCCGTCCTTGAGGTCGTCCATCTGAAGAAGATGATCCCTCCATGCACTATCGATGGTGTGCAAGAAGAAGTAGTGCTCGATCTGGTGCATGACATTCTCTCCGTATCGGTTGTACTTCTCGCGGTAGATAGCCTCGGCACGGTCCTGAATCGTGGTGATGAGCGCCTGTTCGGCGTCACGGCGTTCGATAAGGTCTGTCAGCTCTTCGAGTGTCATCGTCACGGGTCTGCCAAAGGCATCCAGGACCAGGTCATTGTAGACCTTGCCAAGATCGGTCTCATCGGCTCGTTGCGCCTGGACGACTTGCTGTGCTGTCGTTTCGGCCTGTTCGTTGATGAACTCGTGCACCTCGTCCGTAAGATCGGCCCCCGCAAGAACCTTGTCACGTTCCGCGTAGATGACCTCGCGCTGCTTGTTGAGCACATTGTCGTAGTCAAGGAGGCTCTTGCGCGCATCGAAATTGTAGGACTCGACCTTCTTCTGGGACATCTCGATGGTCTTTGAGAGGAGGGGATGATTCACGGGCACCGACTCCTCGACCTTCATCATTTCGAAGATACGCTGGATGCGGTCACCACCGAAGATGCGCAGGATGTCGTCTTCTGCAGAGAGGAAGAACTTCGACTCACCAGGATCCCCTTGCCGGCCAGACCGTCCCCGGAGCTGGTTGTCGATACGACGCGACTCATGGCGCTCGGTCCCAAGGATGAAGAGACCTCCCAGGCTGACGACCTCTTCATGTTCCTTCGGCCACGACTCACTGTACTCTGCAAAGAGCTTGGCGTACTGTTCCGCGTACTGTTCTGCGTATTGTTCCGGCTGTTTCTTGGGGTCAGCTTTGGTATGAACAATAGCAGCGGCGTGAGCAAGAGCAGTGGGATTGCCGCCGAGCAGAATATCGACACCTCTGCCCGCCATGTTGGTGGCAATGGTGACCGAGCCTTTGCGGCCCGCCTGGGCGATGATCTCCGCTTCTTTCTCATGATACTTGGCATTGAGAACTTGATGCTTGATGCCGAGCTTCTTCAGCTCATGGCTCACTGTTTCTGATTTCTCGACGGAACGCGTACCCACAAGGACGGGCTGCCCTTTCTCATGCCGTGCCTGGATCTCGCGGAGAATCGCATCCAGTTTGCCGTGCTCGGAGCGGTAGACTTCATCGTCCGCATCCTGGCGCCCCACTGGGCGGTGCGTGGGGATCTCGAGAACATCAAGTCCATATATTTCCTTGAACTCGTCTGCCTCCGTGAGCGCTGTTCCCGTCATCCCGGACAACTTGTGATACATCTTGAAGAAGTTCTGGATCGTGATGGTTGCCAGCGTCTGGCTCTCCTCGCGAACTTTGAGCCCTTCCTTTGCCTCAATGGCTTGGTGTAAGCCTTCAGAGTAGCGACGTCCATACATGAGCCGACCCGTGAACTCATCGACAATAATGACTTCCGTGTCCTTGATGATGTACTCGCTGTCCTTCTTGAAAAAGACCTGCGCTCTGATGGCGTTGCGCAGGATCTTGTCATATTTGGCCTGATCCTCCAAGAGCTTCTCCTGGGGAATCTTTGCAGTGTGAGCGAAGCGAGCCAGCAAATCATCTGCGGGCTGGATGCTCTTGTGCTTTTCATCATAGATGTAGTCCGAGCCGGCCGGAGTCTCCGTGTCCCCAGGAGCCATGTCTGATTGAAGCGTGCCTTTGAGCCGCTTGACGAACGCTGCAGCCTCGTAGTAAGGCATGTCCGTGTCACCACCAGGGCCCGCGATGATAAGAGCTGTCCGAGCCTCATCAATGAAGATGTTGTCCACTTCGTCCACGATGGCGAAGTCGAGAGCTCCCTTTTGGAACATGCCCTCTTCAGAACCGGCCATGTGATCTCGGAGATAGTCGAAGCCGAACTCGTTGTTTGTGCCATAGGTGATGTCGGCTGCGTATGCAGCAGCACGCTCTTCCGGAGAGCTGTCATTCTGAAGGAGGCCGACCGACATGCCAAGGAACTCATAGACGGGCCCCATCCAGGCCCGATCACGCTTAGCCAGGTAATCGTTGACGGTAACAAGGTGCCCTCGATGACCCATGACGGCGTTGAGGTACAAGGGACAGGTGGCCACGAGCGTCTTCCCTTCGCCGGTCTTCATCTCTGCGATGTTCCCAAAGTAGAGCGCGATACCTCCAAGGAGCTGTTCGGGGAAGGGCTCCAGCCCTATGAGACGGTGGGCCGTTTCTCTTACCAGCGCGAAGGTTTCAGGCAACAGCTCGGTCTCGGTGGCGCCTGCCGCAGCCCGCTTTCTGAGCTCGGCTCCATAAGTCTTCAAACCCTCATCGTCGAGCACGACCAACGCCGCCTGGAGTTCAAGGATTTGTGGAACTATGGCCTGGTATGTTTTGAGTTTGCGAGCAGCTGGGGAAAACGAGCTGAACAGTCCCATCAGACAGGTACCTCCACGGAGAGAACTAGTGGACTTCTTGACACAGATATTGAGCTGGATTGCTGGATTGTCACACGGTTCAGCCCTTCAGTGTATGCGGTAGCACAATACAGCTTTGGCGTCGCTCATCAGACCACGACGCCAAAGCTGAAGCGATAGTTGCTAGTGTCGTCGCAACGACTGGGGACCTTACCTGGTCAGTCAATTTCAATCAGACCGTATCCCCCATAGGTACGTTTATATAGAACACAGACCTTGTTGGACAAGGCGTTCCGATAGACAAAGAACTGGTGCCCCAGCATCTCGATCTGAAGGATCGCCTCTTCTTCAGACATCGGAAGCACCTCGAATTCCTTGCGTTTCACTATGCCTTCAGGAGATTCCTCAACATCTTCTACCGGTACTTCGGACTGGAACAGACCCTTGAGCTCAGCAACCGCCTTGAAGTCTCTCCGAAAGATCCGGGTGTGGAACTTGCGGATCTGCACATCGAGCCTGTCGCATGCAGCATCGATAGAACCTTCCATGTCCGGTCCCTGTCCCGAAGCCTTGATGATCCGGCCAGAGACCTCAAGAGTCAATTCGCATGTATATTTACCTCGCAGGAGGTTCAGACTGGCACCGAGCGTGGGTTCCTTGCGAAAGAACTTGTCGAACCGATTGACCTTCTCGTTCAGATAGGCAAGAATGCGCGGAGGGATCTCAAGCGTCTTGGATTTATGTTCTACCTTCATGTGTGCCTCCCTTTGCATCGGATTCGGCTCTTGCCCTTATAAGCCTGACCGTATTGTAGCCCGACTACGAGCGAGGGTCAAGTACAGACAGTGATGCGGACGTGCTTGCAGGATGACGTTTGTGGCGGCACAGACCGTAGCTCCTGTTGTCAGGACGTCGTCCACAATGACAACCGTCCTGCCGCGCAGCTGGTCGGCTGCATGGGACGAAAGTTCGAACACGCTATCAACATTTTTCAGGCGTTCCATGTCCGACAACTGTGTCTGAAGAGGAGTGCGACGGGTCTTGAGCAGAAGACCACTGCCCGAATCGCCGTCGAACTCCACGGAGAGTGTTCTGCATGCAACGTGGGGGAAGTGACGAGGGTCTCTCTCATCCCGGGCGCCGAACCGCGGAATGGGGACAAAAACCGGTCGGTCTCCAAGTGGAAGGGCTTGTGCAAGCTTCGTCAGCATTCCAGAAAGTTGTCTGGCCAATTGATACTCACCTTGTACCTTCATCTGCAGTATGGCCTGTCGCAATGTTCCTTCATACCAGTATGCGGAGAAACCCGACGCCGGACCGGCAGCGAGATGGGAATCGCTCCATCCCGGGTCGCATGGTCGAAACGAAGAGGCACAACCGGGACAGACAGGGAGGTCCGATTCCTCGCCGCAGAGAAAACACGCCCTGTCAGCGAGCACCTGGCGAAGAACCGAGAAAACGCTCACGGGTTCCAACGCTCCAGAACGGCCTTCAGACGGGCAATGCGGTCCGTTCTGGTCTGGCCGATTCGTTGAATGGACTCTTTGGTTACGGGCAGGATGCTTCCCGCGCGAACACGCCCAGCAGCCTGCTGTGGCGAGTCTCCTGGTTGAAAGGCATCGAAGCCACAAGCATCGGCCAACTGGGAGACCTTTGGGTCGTAGGCGAGCGCTACGAGGGGAGACCGTGCAGCAACCGCCGCGGCAGCCATATGATATCGGCCCGCAACCGTCAGACTGGCAGAACTGCAGAGATCCAGCAGCGCCAGTGGGTGAGGCGAGATAATGAGTTGTGACGGCGTGAGCAGGCGGTCCCGGACTGCTCGCGTGAAGGCCAAGTCTGCTGATGGAAAGAGCACGACCAGAACCAGTCGGGCAGATGACTGGGACCCCAGGCAGTCGAGAAATGAGGCTGTCTCTTCAGGCGTCCACCCGAACCGTTTGTTGACACAGGCAACGATCCGGGGCTCGCGACGAGTGGCCAGGGCAGGTTCACCACGTTGGGCAACCAGATAGGAAAGCCCTGCGTCGGACGACACGCAGATGTCCTGCGTTCGAATCCCGCAATCGAGCAGGAGGTCTCGCGAAGCGTCGTCGCGGACATCGATGAGGATCATGCGGCCAAAGACGGTCCTCACCAGACGACGGATCCATAACCGTCTGACGGGGCCGACACCCTGTGCGTAGGAGAGGATTCCCTTCTTCTGCAGGGCAGCCAGCAGGGAAATTCCCAGATAGTACAGGCTGCTTCGCCAACTGGTAACGTCCTGGATGAGCCCTCCACCACCCAGCATCACATGGTCACACGCTCTGAGAGCTGCTCTCATCGCTGCCGGGTCATGTCGATCGACGAAGGTGTGTCGTGGACAGACGGGATTGGCATACTGACCCGGGTCATTGACTGCGAACACCGCTTCACATTCGATGCTCGTCAATTCATCCTGCACAGCCGACAAAATGAGCTCGTCGCCAAAATTGCCAAAACCATAGTAACCCAGGACAAGCATTCGGGTCATCTAGCTCCTGGATGCCGTTCGGCGATGCGCAAGCACGCGGAACACGAAATAGAAGATACTCCCTACGCGCCTTACGCGGCTTGGCTGGACGACCAGTCTGTACAACCACTCCGTGCCGGTCTTCTGAACGAATCGCGGCGCGCGGCGGACAAGTCCACTCCAGACATCGAACGTGCCGCCTACGCCGATTGCGATAGGGATACCCATGTCGCGGTGTTGCCAGATCCACTTCTCCTGGGCTCCTCCGCCCATGCCGACCAGGAGAATGTCCACGTGCGCTGCCAGGATTTCCTGGATCACGTGTGCTTCTTCTGCCGCGTCAAAGTAGCCGGAATGGAAACCGGCGACATGAAGACTAGGGTAACGGCTCATGACGTTTGAGGCGGCCCGTTCGATGATATCCGGCTTTGCACCGAGGAAGTACACGTGGTAGCCCCTGCGTTCGGCGAGTGCCAGCAGAGAACCCGAGAACTCGATGCCGGGGATGCGGTTCTCGATGCGCGGGCCCAGCATGCGTGCCCCCCATACGATGCCAACGCCGTCAGCAACGACCAGATCTGCGTGCTGGACAATCTCCAGAAACTCGGCGTCCCTGAACGCACGAGCTGCCATCTCGCCATTGAGTGTGACGACGAGATGAGGGACTCCGCTTTTCACGAAACCGTCAGCTATCTCGAGAAGCTCGTCAATATCCCTGTTGCTGATAGAAATGCTAAAAAAGTCGACGTTGTCGACATGTTCCCGAGGTGATCGGAGCACAATACCAACGAACCGCGGAAGCGAAAGGATACGGGGCAGTCGCTTGGGATCAAGCACGAACCGGTACAACCACTCAAGACCGAGTCTCTGGATACGGGCAGGTGCACGTTTGAACTCGCCCGACAGGACGTTGTAGCTTCCTCCCACGCCCATGGCAAACGGGACGTCCATCGCGGAAAGGTTCGCGGCAAGGAATTTTTCCTGCTTGGGACTGCCCATGCCGACAAACATGATGTCTGCCCTGGCAGCGGCGATCTCTGCAACCAGCCCGGGCTCGTCCGCAGCAGTGAAGTATCCGTCATGTGAACCCGCTACGACGAGGCCGGGGTATCTCCCTTTCACGATTGTCACTACTCCGGACAGAATTTCGGGGCGCGATCCAAGAAGGAAAAGACGCCATCCACGAGCAGCCGCCAACTCAAGCAGCCGCAAGAACAGTTCGACACCTGTCACCCGCGCCTTGATACGCTCGTGGTAGAACACCCGTGAAGCCCAAATGATCCCTATACCGTCACAGAAATTTAGGTCACTCTTGCGCAGGATCTTCTCAAGGGCGTTGTCCTGTTTGGCTTTGATAACCTTCTCCGGATTGATGGCCACACCCATATGAGGGGTCCGAGACCTGACAAAGCCCTCGACAGCAGCGAGAGCTTCGTCCATGTCCAGGTTGTCGACCGGAACACCGGCGATGTGGACTCGTTCAGCCATTGTCCGGTCGACGCGTCTGCATTCTACAAACGAACGTACCAGGGTTGCTGGAGGACGTCGGCGTCATGTTCGAACACGCCCCTGAAGTCGCACAGAATCACGCGGCCAGCATCTGCTACAACGAGTTTCTTGAGACGCTCATAGTCTATATTCGCCTGTTGGATGGGCAGGACGAGTGCGTCCGCCCACAAACAGCCCGTATCAATGTCGATCTCGCGTCCGAATTCCTTGGGCGCCTCAGCGACGCTGTCGAGAACGTGCACGTCGGCTCCCGCCTTGGCAAGTGCCCTGGCAAGGTCGACGGCCGGGCTCACCGTGACGTCGTCCGAGTAGTCCTTCATCGCGATGCCGATAAACAGCACATGCTTGCCCTCGAGTCCGCTCATCCTCCTGGACATGCGCTCGGCAATGTAATCAGGCTGAGCAGCGTTCGCCCGACGTGCGGAGACAAACGTCGGAAGCAATTCTGCACATTCAGCCTGATTTGTGAGCGAACCGAACAGATAAGGCGAAGCATACGGGATGCAGTGCCCCCCGACGCCGATCCCAGGCATGAGGATCTTGACCCTGGAGTGCGTGTTGCAGGCTTCGATCAGTTCCCACGTGGGGATGCCGAAGTAATTCGCGAAACGTGCCATCTGGTCGGCGATTGCGATGTTGACGTCTCGCTGAGCATTCTCGAACATCTTCGCCGCTTCCACAAGTTCGATGGAGGACGCTTTGAAGACGGGTTCGCGGTTGACGGCTCCGAGCACCTGGGTCGCACGATCGAGACTCCTCCCGTTGATGCCCCCGACGACCAGTGGCATGTTGCGGAACTCGTCATACGCGTGTCCTTCAGCTATCCGCTCCGACGAATACGCGAGGTCAAAGTCGGTGCCGGCTACGAGCCCGCTTGCGCGCTCCAGCGTGGAGAGCACGAGACCGCGAGTCGTGCCAACAGGCACGGTGGATCGGCAGATGACGAGATCCCCTTTCTTGAGCAGCTTGCCGAGCTCTGCACAGGCGCCTGTGAGCATGCTCATGTCCAGGACCCATGCATGGTCGATGGGGATGCCAACTGTGATAATGAAGGTCGCCACGTCCTTGGGGAGTTTGTCGAAGTTGTTGGTGACGGTCAGGCTGCCATTTGCAAGGCACGTTCGGAGGACGTCATTGACCGGTACGCCGTCGAAGTCCTCGCGCATACTGAGCGAAGACGCCTTGATCGACTCGATGCGACGCGGGTCGATATCGACTCCGGAGACCTGGAATCCGTCCAGCGCATAGGTGAGCGCAAGAGGCAGGCCGACATAGCCAAGACCGACAATTACAAGCTTCTTTTCCATCTGTTCCTCCATATTCAGGACTGGTGGTGTGTCCACGTGTCGAGCACCCGGTCGAATTCGGCAATCCGGAACGACCAGTCAAAACGCTTGGACGACTGCACACGGTAGCGGCGCAACTCAACTGAGTCTGTATCGATGGTGTCCTGCATTGCAGTGACAAATTCCTCAGGACTCGATGCCAGGCGCACCATTTCTTCGCCGAACGCCCCAAGCGCGTGGATGCTGGATGAAACGACGGGCAATCCGGCTGCAACATATTCATAGAACTTCAGAGGGTCGACGCCTGCGGTCAGCGGCGATTCGACGAAGGGGATAAGCGCGATGTCATATTGCGGGGCCAGACCTGCAATCACTGCCTGGGAGACAGTTCCCTTGAAGACGACATTCGCATGGACAGCCAGCTCGTCACGTACAGCAGGCAGAGCGTCGCCGAAACAGTCGATTTGCCAGTCCGGATAGGCCGCAGCCACAACGCCGAGTGTGTGCACGTCGAACCATTCGTGCATCGCTCCTACGTAGAGAATCTTGCGCTGCCTCGGCAGTGTGGTCAACGTGTCGAGCCAAGCCCTGGCCGGCGCCGCGAACAACTCGTGGTCCACGCCATTCTGGATCAGACTGAGTTTGTCCTCATGCGACGAGAACTTGGCGGCAATGGTCTCATTGGTCGCGATTAGAGCAGATGCGATGTCGGCAGTCCGGGCCTCGAGGCGCTCGACCGTCGCCTTGTCGATGAACCCGGGATACGCACTGTGATCGTCGACGCAGTCATAGACCACCGGAGCGCCAAGCAGTTCCAGCGTTTTCGGGACAAACGGCAAGTACGTCAGGACGATGCCGACGTCGTGTGTCCAACTACCGGCGAGACCTCGCAGGTAGTTGAAGTAGGTGAGCGAGTCGCGGTCCGCCACGCTCTCATACTTCTTGAAATACGGGAGCCATGGTGACGGCGATGCTGTCCACAGGCCGCCCACTTGCTTCTGTGCACCGGACCCCCAGGCGTTCAGCTTCCGCCATTGCCTCATGCGGGCTGCCGCCAGCCAGGTCACGGCAGCCTCGACATAGAGAACGTCAAAGCCCCGTTCCGCCAGTCGTTGGGCGAAGCGCTGCTGGCGGTTTGGAAACGATCGGTAGTTATCGGTGTTGAGAACAAGCGCTTTCATTCACCAGCCTCGCGAACAGCGTCGAGAGCGAACAGACTCCACATGACAAGTGTCATTGCCCACGGGTGCAGAAGGCTATCCGTAAACAGGTTCACGAGAACCGCAAGGAAAGTGACCGACGACGCGAAGTTCGCCCTTGCTGTCAATCGCGTCTGTCTGGGACGGCGATGAGGTGATGCCTCCAATCGTAAAGCACCCCTTGTCCGTCTCGTCATAGATGGGGGTACCCGTCTTGATCTCTGCGGCTGTTTCCGATCGAAGCCGATAAGTCAGGAACGTGGCCCCGATACGTTGACCGCTGAGGTCCTTCGTCCCGGTGGATGGACCCTTAGGCTTGTAGACTACAGCGATACCCGCGATGACGATGAGCGCAAGAATGACTCCGACAATCCATTTGTTCTTCATATGGTGCGACCCCCTTGTACGAGTTCGCCCTTTCGGCCGCGGAGGCCGTCCGAGACGCCTTTCACGAAGCAGTGCAGAAAGGCACGACGATTATTGTAGAGAAGCACGATCGAAATGAAACGTCGAACTGCGAAGAGAGGAAAGAACAGGGCCAGGAAACGGGTTCGTGGGAGGAGCCGGTGCTGAGTTAGAATGCAGTTGCGCGTTCCATAGTACAGGCGCCACGGCTGGTCGACCAGGACTGCGAGGGACCTTCCGAGGAACTGTAGCTGTCTACGGTTTGCCGAAGGGTGCAGCAGGCGGCTCGTGGGAACAGCGTATCCGTGGAACCCTGCCAGCGTTGCTCTCAGAGTGAACTCTGTGTCGTCATACCAGCCGTAGAGCGACGCATCGAAGAGTCCCACTTCGAGGAGCAAAGCCGATGGAACGAACAGGCCTGCCATGGCACACGCATCAAACTGAAACTCAGGATCCCGGTAGCATTCTCGGGCAAGCGGTCTCAGCATCCCTGTGCGGCGACTGTACATGAACGAGTTGAAGAAAGGGAGTTCCGGCTGTGGCATATTGTAGCACACAGAACGGAAGTACGTTCGCTCGTCATGTCTTTCTGTCACTTGCATGAGGTTTGCCAGAGCGTCCGGCTCGACGACGATGTCGTCGTCGAGCATCCACACCGAGTCCGCATTGAGTTCCAGTGCCTTCTGCTGTCCGACAGCCGCCCCCCCTGCCGGCCCGCTGTTGTGTTCCAGGCGAACAACGTCGACATGCTCTCGATATTCTTGTGGAGGCACATACGGTATGACGGATCCGTTGTCGACGATGACGATCCGGTCGGGTCGCCTGGAGCCTTGAAGAACCGACGACAGGCAACGCGATGCTATCGCCGGGCGATCCAGTGTGATGACCACCGCAACGACATTCATGAGGCAACGACCTTCACTAGTACTGCCGGGTTGTGGATGACGTCCGGATCGGAGGAAGACTCAGCAATACAATGCCGGACAAGAGAAGCGCATGCTTCGGCAAGAAGGAGCATGCGCGGCTGTTGCCAGGACCAGGCAGAGACCCTGTTCGTCGAGGCTCCTAGTTCGCTGGAACTGTCGGACTGAACAGGGGAGCAATCTTCGACTGCAATGCCTCCAAGTCCGGGATGACATAGGATGTTCCCCCAAGCATCCCTGGCACTCCAGGGAACGGGATCGTGGTCACTTCCTTGTCGGTCGTGTTCTTGAAGGCAAGGGCGATGCGAAGCATGTCATTCGGCAGGAGGTCCGTGACAACGGCATCCTCCACGGCACGGATAACAGGTGGAAGTCTCCAGACGTTGCGAAGCGCAGTGGTCTGGGCCACGATAGCCTTCAGAAGAGCCTTCTGGCGAACAACACGTCCCAGTTCTTCTCCGTTCTGGGAGCCAAAATCGCCGATTGCATCGTGACGAAAGCGAGCGTACTCCAGAGCTGTCTTGCCGTCCATGTGCTGCACTCCTGGTTTGAAGTCGATGAGAGTGTCCGCGGCCTTGTAGTACATCGCTTTCTCGACATCGATGGTCACGCCTCCCAGGGCGTCGATGACCTTCTCGAACCCGGCGAAGTTCGCTTGGGCGTAGTAATTGACCTTGATGCCGGGAATAATCGCCTCGACGGTCTTCTCGAGAAGCGGGATCCCACCGTCGGAAAAGTAGTCGCCGTTTGCAGTGGCATTGATCTTGTCATAGCCGTGCCTAGGAATGTTGACGCGAGAATCCCTGGGGATCGACATAACCGACATGGTCCGGGAGACCGGATCGAGGCCGATGAGCATGATGCTGTCCGCGCGGCCCGGGTCGTTTGCGGCCCGTGAATCGACGCCGACAACCAGGATGTTGATTCGTTGTCGCAGGTTGAGGATCGACGTCGTGCCACCTGCATTGGAGTTGATCGATCGAAGTGAACTGTAGAGGGAAATGACGCCGTAGCCGGCAAAACAGACCACAATAGCCAGGATCGAGATAACAGATATGAGAAGTATCTTGCGGACCTTTGTCGAGCGAGAGGATCCAGTTGTTCCCTTGGCTTCAGTCTTCATTGGCACGTTCCTTCACCTGAGAGTCCAGATTCATTCATCTGAGTACTCAAAGAGTACGCATTTGGAGCGACAGCGCAAGACACAAACACTGAAGGAAAGCCCCAGTCCCTGTGAGTACGCCTCGCCTACTTGATGAACAGGGGAAGGAAGCTGAGGGAAACCACGGATATGAGTTTGATGAGGATATTCAGTGAGGGCCCCGCGGTGTCCTTCAGCGGATCGCCAACCGTGTCACCGACGACACTTGCCTGATGCTCGAAACTGCCCTTTCCACCAAGCGATCTCTCGATGAGCTTCTTCGCATTGTCCCATGCCCCGCCTGCATTTGCCATGTATAACCCGAGTAGCGTACCAGTCACGGTGGCGCCGAGAAGAAGGCCACCGACTGCCTCCTTGCCCAGCAGGAAGTAGGTGACAAACGGAGCCGCGATACCAAGGAGAGCGGGCGGTACCATGTACTTGAGGGAACCTCGTGTGCTGATGGCGATACACGCATTCGGGTCAGATGGCGCGAGGCCCTGGAGCAGCCCGGGGATCTCGCGGAACTGCCTGCGCACTTCAGCAACCATGAGCATCGCAGTTGAACCAACAGCCTCGATGAGCAGTGCCGAGAACCAGAACGGCAGGACCGAACCCAGGAATATGCCTGCGACGACTCGTGGATCGAGAACGTCGATTACCGGCAGATTGACGGCTTGCGCGAAGCTGCTGAACAGCGCCAGCGAGGTGAGAGCTGCGGAGCCGACTGCAAAGCCCTTCCCCATTGCCGCTGTTGTATTGCCAAGGGAATCCAACTGGTCTGTGCGCTCCCGGACTACAGGCATCTGACCTGTCAGTTCTGCGATGCCGCCTGCGTTGTCGGCGATCGGGCCATAGGCATCGACTGACAGGGATATGCCAAGGGTTCCCAGCATGCCGACTCCTGCAAGAGCAATGCCATACATACCAAGGTTTGCATACGCCGCAAGCAGGGCGGCAGCTATCACGACAACGGGAATGACGACGCTGCGCATGCCGGCGGACATGCCGCTGAGGATGTTGGTTGCCGCACCACTCTTGGATGCAAGCGCGATTTGCGCGACGGGTCGTGAGGACGTGAAATACTCTGAAGCCAAGCCGATGAAGACGCCCGAAACAACACCGACGCCCACGGCGATCGCGGCCTTCATATCACCAAATACTCCGAGAGACAAAGGGATCGCGGATGCCACAAGTGCAACAGAAGCCCCGATGGATCCATACCGCAGCAGAGACTCGGGCGAGAACCGGTCACCTCTTGACAGGAGCTTCACTAGAAGTACGGCGAACAGCGAGAACAGGAGACCTGCGGCGACAACATAGTAGACATAGCGGATTGGCAGAAGAACGTCAGCGATTCCGTGCTGGCGGGCGAACCAGTAGCCCAGGATATCTGCGGCCAGGATGGCCCCGATGTATGACTCGTAGAGGTCCGCGCCCATGCCCGCAACGTCACCCACGTTGTCACCCACGTTGTCAGCTATCGATGCGGGATTCCGAGGATCGTCTTCCGGAATGCCGGCTTCGACCTTCCCGACGAGGTCTGCTCCGACGTCCGCCGCCTTGGTGTAGATGCCACCACCTACACGGGCAAATAGCGCGACAAGAGATGCTCCCATGGAGTATCCAGTTGCTGCGACCAGAGCCTTCTCGGGGCTGTGAAGGATGGACAGCGTCCCATACATCGAAAGGAACGAGCCCGCAACTCCGAGACTGCTGACAACGATTCCCATGACGGATCCGCCGGAGAAGGCCATGTTGAGGGCCGCCCCCAGGGAACGTCGCGCCTCGAGAGTAGTTCGCCCATTGGCCATCGTGGCAATCTGCATTCCCACATAGCCGGCCAATACTGAGAATCCCCCTCCGACAACAAAGGAAAGCCCTGCCACAAGTCCGTCACCGAGCGCGAGAAGCACGCCCACGATTGCCAGGATGGGAAACAGCACGGCATATTCGCGCGCCAGGAATGTGGTGGCCCCACGATGGATTGTCAGCGTAATCTGGAGGATTGCCTCGTCGTCGAGTGGATGGCGAGCAATGGATCTCGCCAGAAGTGCCACAAACAGGAGCCCGACGACTGAAAGGATGGGAACGAGGATGAGTGGATAGGAGATGGCTGCTTGTGAGAAAATACTCACTACAAGGTTCCTCCTGTACTGGGCATCACAAAGTAGGAACAAACACAAACAGTGGAGCCGGCGATCTGATTTGAACAGACGACCTGCTGATTACGGATCAGCTGCTCTACCAACTGAGCTACGCCGGCACACGACTAGGCAACTGGCCAGAACGAAAAAAATGGAGCGGAAGACGGGATTCGGACCCGCGACAACTGCCTTGGCAAGGCAGAGCTCTACCCCTGAGCTACTCCCGCTCTGGCGGGATCGACGGGATTTGAACCCGTGGTCTCCGGCGTGACAGGCCAGCGTGTTG
>DASVKR010000122.1:0-3863 GCA_036385275.1 Candidatus Cryosericum sp.
CCAAACTGTCGGAGGCGGCGGCACCGACACCTTCACCTTCAAGGCTGTCGGGAAGGGAACGACCACAATTTCCCTCGCCTACGCCCGTCCGTGGGAGAGCGTTCCTCCTGCCCAGACCAGGACCATCACCATCACCGTCAACTAAGACAACCACCAACATCCAACTGCGCCCTGCAGCCTGCTGCTGTGGGGCGTGGCACTTTGTCGTGAATGTCCTGGTAGGCTCGTAACCGGATGTCGGTAGTCGGAGAAGTCAGGAGCCTGTTACAGTGTTTGCTCCTCGCCTTGTTCAAGCAGGGCCAGCTCTGATAGCTTCGCATGCAGAACTGCGACATGTTCATAGGTTTCAAACAGAACTCGACTGTGCATGTCACGGAATGCTGTCAAAGCGATCTTGTCCGTGAATTCGCGCTGCCGCAAGGCGTCAGCTACAATGTAAAAGCGAGCAGCGAAGTCCTGCAACTGCACGAACTTTGACAGTGCATTCAGCATATCCGTCGAGTTCTCGACCTCAAAAAAGGCGTCAGGCATCTTCCTTTCGTTGAACCACACAACGTCCACAGTCTGAGCCTTTCTCAGCGTCTCATCATACGTGAATTTGTACATCGCCGGAACAGTTGTGACCGATGCCAAGGTTCCTTGCATGAACGGCTTATTCTTGTCCTGCAACGGCACAAAAGTCTCCATATGGCGCATAGCACCGACTTGGGCAATTAGCCCCTGATAGTATGCGTGAGTGTTCTCGCTCACTTTGGCAACAGGGGTCTTTCCGGATGGAAAGACGCTTTCAGGCAAACGGTCTCGAGAATCGTTCAGTGCCCAAAGGCCCGGACGAATTCTAAAGAAGAAACGCGGGTCCTGCACGATCCTGCGAATCGATGCGAAGGGCGTCTTTGTCCCCCATGCGCACTCTGTGATGGTAGGTACAACCTGATAGAGTCGCCCGAGTGTCGCATATCCACCCTCGCGCTCCATCGCCTCGATAACGGCTTCGTGCTGCTTCATATTGGTCTTCTCCTATCTTCTTCGAGCAGGCCTCTCAGACAACTCCGACGCGTCAAACAGGCTTTCTGTCTCCAGTTCCCCTGACGCAGTCGGACCTTCTTCGCCGAGGAGCCAGTTGTGGTCGGACAGGAAGGCCATGAGCTCGTCCTTTCGGCGCTCATACACATCGGGACGGAGGACGGGGTGCAGCTTCTGCACGGTGACGGGTGGGTTGAGGTAGTAGATGAAGTTGGCACCGGACCGGCCGTGCTCGAGCAGTTGCTCGGGGACTTCGGCATCAAGCCGGGAGACCCGCATCAGCGCAAGGTAACCGTCATGCAGGTCTTCAAAGTAGGCCAGCGGCGCCGAGGGGCTCCATAGCGAGAACCAGCCCTCAGCACACAATCCAGCGAACACTGCGTAGTCGACTGGGACATGCAGGTAGCTGTCCACTTCGGCCACGTAGGACAGGGGATATTCGGTCTGATTGGCTTGCTCCTGCGCTGTGGTGCCGAACTCCGACAACTGAAACCGGGGGCGACCCTTGCGCGAGTCGAGAACGAACGGCCCACGATGTTTGATGGGGCGCTTCTTGCAGACAAACAACTGCGGCTCGAGGCTGATGCCCATACTCACGCCGCTCAGAGCAAACACGTTGACCCGTTCGTCGCGCCACGCCATTTTGACCTGCATGCGCTACACCTCCACCTTCGATAGACCTGTACCAATTATGCTAGGCCTGCCGGACAAAACGTCAACACGTGTCCGCGGAACTCTAGCACGCCGGGCAACGTCAAGACTATTGGAACATCATCGCTTTTCCAAGGTTGAAGCGGCGTCAGATGTGGTACAATGAATTATCCATTTGACAACATGTGGGGGTTTTGCTGTATGAAAATCGCAATCAAGGTGCTGGTCGTTCTCCTGGCTGTGCTGATCGTCGCGGCTGGCGTTGCATGGTACATGCTCGGCCACGGAGGCCAGCTAGGGGAAATGAATGTCCCCACGGCGAACATTGCACCCGCCCGGCAGCTCCTGGGCGATCTGAAGGCGAACAGCAGCCTCAAGTTCTCAATGGCTGTGCCGCGCAGCTTCGACTGGTATCTCGCCACCGGCCAGAGCAACCCAACGAAGCTGACTCTCTCGGGCGTCGTCATGATCGCCAAGTCGGCGACCTCGGACGAAGCTGTGAACATCGACGCCTGGCTGCGCCAGCAAGGTTTTCTGGGTGACGCCGAGAACAACAGCTTCGGCGACACAACGGTCTGTGAGGGGTATGTCAAAGACTCGCTCGTGATCCTGGTCGTGACGCCGGTTTCGTCCGATGGCACAACGACAGAGGCGACCCAGCTCGTCGTCTATGCAGGCGTGTTGCCCGAGGCCCCAGTCCCTAGCTGACCTCAGGACACAGGACATGCACAAGGCGGGAGCATCACTGCTCCCGCCTTTTTCATTGCGTATGTTTCCTGCCGACTACTCCGGCATCACGACGATGATGGGCGTCATAGAGTCGTCGTTGCCCGCCGGGTTGTCCTCCAGCGACCGCCTGAGCCAGTCCTCGTCGACGCCCTCGGTCGACGCGACGATCTCCGCGCCAAAAACATCGTTGGCGTCCACCACGCTGATGTGGGCCCCCCTGCGGGCTAAGGTGGCGATGCTCATCTCTACGTCGAGCGGGCCGGGGACGAGACACGCATCATAGGGCATGACCTTGTCGCTGTCCACGGCCTTGGCCACGGGACCGACGACCGCATAGAACCATCCCTTGCCGTGCAGCAGCTTCCCCAGTACTGTGGCGCCCGCCCCGAGAAGGACGCGGAATGTCCCGGCGAGTTCGATGTACGCCTGCACCTTCCACGCCGCCTCCTTTGGATAACTGTACCAGTGCACGAAGGTGCCGTTCCCGTGCCCCGTGTACGGACCGAGGAAACGCGCCAGGCGTGACGGCTTGAACGTCCCAACCCACATCAGCGTCCCTTCGCATATGGTCATCACACTGCTGGCAATCGTGACGACGCCCGTCGGATGCTCCTGGTGGACCCTGTCCACGATCGACGAGAGGTCGCTCGCCTCGGTGAGCAGCCCGGTGTGCACGTTGTGTCGGACGGCCGCAGTCCCCGAGGTCTTCACCTTATATGGAGGAAGCCGGCCGAATCCGAGCCTCTCCCAGCACGCTGTCAGCATCCGGTCCCCGCGATAGATGTAGAAACCACGGTCGAGCATCTCCCTCGCCTTGTCCAGCTCGCCGCGCGATGCCAGGATGTCGACGTAATCAACAATGTGCTGTTGGCGAAAGTTGTCGGTGTCCAACTCCGCAAACCGCTCGAGCAAAACGGCGTCGCTGGTGATACGACACTGCCTCTTGAGCAGGAGACGCGCGGGATTGTCCAGTTCGCGGGCAGTATTCCAGTCCACCCTCGCATACGCCTGGCGCCACCATTTTACTCCCTCGTCCTCGCGGTGAAGAAAGAAGTACAGCAGGTCACCCAGAAAGACCTCTTCCCAGATGCCCATCGGAGGACTATAGAGTTGAACGGCTTTCTCGGGGTCGCGACGAAGGTACAGTGTTGCCAGAAGCCGCTTGGTGCGTTTCCATTCGGGATGAGTGGCGTGTACACGCGTCAGGAGGCCCAGTGCCTCCTCGTCTTTGCCGGACTGCATGAGACCGACCGCCCCCCACCATGCGGCGTAGTCTGAACGTGGAGCAGCAGCGAACAATCGCATAGCGACGCGCTTGGCGCCAAACCAGTCGCACAGCGAGGCAATGGCGTAGATCATGGTTTCTCCCGTCCGTTGCCGGCTATTGTGACTTCTTTTCCGAAATGGTGACTCCGATCATGTCGGGCCCCGAATACGTCCCGACGACAGGCCCAAGCTGG
>DASVKR010000123.1:0-8439 GCA_036385275.1 Candidatus Cryosericum sp.
GCAATGATCGGTGCTCAGCGTGCCGTCATCATCGACTCCCTGGAACCCGTCCTCTCTGCCCTGTATGCCCTGGTGCTCCTCGGCGAGCGCATGAAGCCTGTTGCCCTTGCGGGAGGCCTCCTCATCGTGGCCGGCGTCGTCATCGGCAACCTCCCGACAACAAAACGCAATGTACCGTCGACACTGCCTTCAACCACTGGTCAATGAAGAAGGGGCCAAAGCGATTGTCAGCCTGAGATGACTGCCGTGCTGGAATATTTGCCGTTTTGCATCTCGTGTTATACTCTCCACAATCAGAGGACTCTGAGAGCAGATTTCTTCAGGGGGAGGAAGAATGGCAAGAGGCCATAGCGAGAAGTTCAGGCGCACGATAGCGGCTTCCGCCCACAAGCGGACTGAGACGTCCGGGGTATCACGCGGTGACAAGGCACTCATCTACGAGGGCGAACTGGAGACCATGGCCCGGTTCGCCACAGATTATCCAATTATCGAGACCGGAGGAGACCTTTTTGGTTTCTGGACCCACACGGGTTCACCGGTGATCGAGTACGTGCTGGGACCCGGCGAAACTGCTGAACACGACGATGCGGCCTTTTACCAGGAGTCCTCGTTCCTCAAGTCTGCCGGCGCTATTCTCCACGACCTGCACGGCCTGCAGCACGTCGGTACCTGGCACTCCCACCATACACTCGGTCTCAGGGTACCGTCCATCGGCGACTCCAGCACGATGCAGCGAGCACTCGACAAGAACGGGTTCAATGCCTGGTTGCTCACGATATGCAATTTCGCCGACAAGTCCGACAGAGTCGAGATGCGCGCCTATCTCTACCGTGCACACGGAGGCGGAGAACGCCAGCAGCTAACGTGGCTCATCCTGCCCGGTTCCAGCCCCATACGCATTGCCATGGAAGCCGTCAAAGGATTTCCACACGGCGAACCGCGCACTCCCGCCTCAACCTACGAAGCCATCCCCAGCACAACCTTTGCCGTCATGGCCGCCGCGCCTCAAACAACCAGCCCAACCTTTCCCGTCTCCTCGTTCATGGCGACACCCGAAGGGCGTGGTGAACTGCACCGCTTCTTCCAGGAGTTGTCGGCGCTCGAGCGAGACGTTGAGATCCTGCAGCGAGAGGACGGACGGGTGTCGTTGTCCTTCCACCGCGACGGTTACGCGTTCGAGGTCGTTTTTCCACACTCCTACCCTGTCGTCAAGCCCGTCGTCGAATGTCGGCCCGTGGACATTCCAGCAGGACAGGAGGAGTCCTGGAAAACCCCGCGCACCCTCTTTGTAGCCATGGACCGCGGCGACGATGTCGTTACTCACATCGAGGAACTGGTTACAACGTTCCTTGTCAACCGGGAACACCCGGGGTCTGACGCCCCCCGCGACAGAGAGGGTTGACCCCGTGGGCTGGTCTTCGCAGCAGTCAGCGAGATTGCGTCTCGAAATGGGTATCTTGTCCCGCTACTTCCCGACCTTCTTCCTGAAGGACAGCATCATCCCCGGTCATGCCGTCATCGAGGGGACCTTGCGCTCCAATGCGGGCAACGAATACCTTGTTCGTCTCCGCGTGCCGGCCGACCTGCCAAACTCCGTCCCTATCATTGAGATCGTCAGTCCCGTCCTCCGAGATCGTTTTGGGCACTCCCTAGTCGACCTCGGGACATCGTACCCAATGCACCTGCTGAAACCGGAGAACGACGCCGTACGCATCTGTCACTACAGCGCCTCTCACTGGAGCCCCAATATCACATTCTCCAAAGTCCTGCTGAAAATCCGGGCCTGGATCGAAGCCTATGAAGGCCATCTGGACAGCGGCTATGCCATAGACCACTACCTTCCGCACATGGAAGCCTGACCACGAGGAGGAATACGATGGAAGAGAAAGACTCGAAGAGCGTCCTGGATCATCTGGCACAGATAACACAGGGCAAGGCGACGACCAAGAAGCTGGTCTTCGACCCACGAACGCAAGAGCTGGTGCTTGTCGACGCCAAGGTCGCTCAGCTTTCGCCCGACGCTGTGACAGCGGATGACCCGACGCGCGACGGTTTCTTCGCGTGCCGACTGCCATGACACCCCTGGTCTTTGTGCTTGAGGAACAAGTCCGTGACCTGCTCAGTCAGACGGGGGATGTTCGCCTGGTAGATGGTGTCGCATATGGGTTCGATGACTGGACGGTCTTCCACGCCTATACCGAGAAGCCGTTTTCCACGCCTTCTGGGCACATCTGCCCTTGTGTCGCGATACGCTCGGACGCTACGGGATTCGTCGACGAAGAGAAGCTCATGCTGCAGGTTCGCAGCCGTGTCGCCCCCGACGGGAGGCCCATCGTGGTCCTGTTGGCGGGGACCGGAGCGGGGGGTTCGCCCTCCTGCCGCGCACTCGTCCTGACCGAGAAGGGCGTAGCCGGCGCAGACACACGGTTTGTGCCTCGCCGCTCTGAGTTGTTCACCCGCAACACCGGGCTTCTCGAGACGTCGGCTCTGGCCGAGAAGAAAGTCGTCATCGTCGGCTTGGGCAGCGGTGGTTCCCCCATCGCTCTGGAACTGGCCCGCGCGGGGATCGGCCACTTTACGCTCATCGACTTTGACCGGCTCGAGCTGGGGAACATCAGTCGCCATGTGTGTGGCGTGAACGATCTCGGCCGGTACAAGACGCTCGCGGTGCGCGACCAGATGCTGCAGAAGAACCCCTATGCCGAAGTCTCGACGATGGAAATCAATGTCAACCAGTCGCTGAGCCAGGTCGAGGATGCGGTCACAGCCTCTGACCTTCTCATCGTCGCCTCTGACAATGACCAGAGCCGTTTCAACCTCAACCAGATGTCCCTCAACAACAACAAGGTCGCCTTGTATGGGCGCGCCATCACACGCGCCGCAGGCGGCGACGTCCTGCGCGTACGACCATGGAAGGGCCCCTGCTACAACTGCGTGTTCTCCTCGGGCCTCGTCGCCGGTCGCGAAGAGGAGATGTCACAAAAGCGACAGGCTCTCGCCGTGTTACCCGCTTACGTCGAGGAAGACAAGATCAACGCCATGATCCAGGTCGGGCTGTCGTCCGACATTGCGCCCATCGCGAACATGATGACCAAGATGGCGCTCGTGGAACTGTCACGCGGCATCGAGACCGGGATGAGTACGGTCGACGAAGACCTCGCTTCGGATTTCTACGTCTGGGCAAACCGGCGCGAAGAAGCCTATGCGAACTGGCCACGCATGGGGTTCAAATGGACACACCCGAGCATCCTTCGGTGGTATGGCGCCCGCGTCGACCGTGATCCAAACTGCCTGGTGTGTGGCGGTCATCTCGAAGAAACACCGGCGACATAGAGCCACACTCGAACAAAACCGAAATGGCCCACCCCGCGGGGTGGGCCATTGTCATATCCTGCATGCAGGACATGTGTTAGAAGAAGTCGTCACGATCCTCCACTCTCGTGTTCAGCAGGCGCAGCGCGATAAACAGGATACCGAAGACGATACGAACGATGAGCCAGATAACACGCCCAGCCACGGCCCAGCCGTTCAGGTCCTCCTGCGCCCGCTGATCCGGGACGCTGGCCCACACGTCACTGAACAGGCCGCCTCTGCCGCGCTCCTGAGAGCGCATCGCTTCCCACATCGCCTCGGCTTCGGCCTGCCGCTCACGTGGGTCCGCCGCCGTATTGCCCCACTGGGGATTCCAGGTAGACTGAGGTCCCGTGCCGTGTGCAGACTGTCCATAGCTGCCGGGAGCAGCGGTCTCACCCCGACTCTGCGATGACGCGCTGATCTCGGCGTTGTACTGCCGCCGTTCCTCGGGATTGCCGAGAACGTCGTATGCCGCGTTGACCCGTTCCATCATGAGAGCGGCACTCGCGTCACCCGGATGCAGGTCCGGATGGTATTTCCTCACCAAGACCCGATACTGCAAGCGGATCTGTTCCTGGGACGCGGACGGGCTCACGCCAAGAACACCGTACAGGTCCTTGTCAGGCGTCACTGTCCTCGTCCTCCATGTCCGCCGGGAGCCCCACCGCTTCGGCCAGATTCCGTTCCCGTGCCGCTCTCGCCGCATCACCCATGGCGTCATACGCCACACTCATGGCGAAGTGGAGCTGCGCCCGTATCTCGGGATCTGGTGACATCGTCTCGAGAGCCAGCCCCTGCTCATACTGGCGGATGGCTTGTTCGTGCTCCCCTGCCGCCTCCGAGACATCTCCGACCGTCCGCATGGCCTCGGCCTCGAGCAAACTGTCACTGCACGAGTGAGCCAGCGAGAACGCCCCCATGGCCTCGCTGCGCGCAGACACCAAGTCCTGCCGGGCAAGGCTGACCTGTGCAAGAGCAAGCAGTGCATTGATCTGCCCGGCGCAGTCGTCCGTGGCGCGTGACACTTCGAGAGCGCGGCTGTCCTCATACATCGCCTTCTCCCAGTCTCCCAGCTCCGCGTACATGGCTCCCAGATCGGACGAGACATGATAGACAAGCTCAGGGTCGGGCTCCAGGTGGGCCGCCAGTTCCTCAGCCTTCCTGGAGAACCTGATGCCGCGCGGGATGTCACCCGTTGTCGCCGCGATCGGCCCCATGTTAGCATACAGCCCCGCAACCTCTTCGAAACGCGACTGCTCCTCGTACATTTTCGCTGCCTTGTCCCAGAGCTCCAAAGCACCGATCGTCCTGTCCTCGGAAGCAAGCGACGCGCCCATCTCGTCCAGGAAGCCTGCGACGTCACCGTCTGGCGGTACAAGCGCTTCGACCGCGCGTACGAACGCCCGCAGGTCCTTGCGATTCGCTTTCAGCAGGGCGACCACACGCTCTTCGATCGTCTGGCTGTTCCTGTCACTCATTTCCGTCTCCTTTGGGGTCAGCTGGTAATTACGCGTCGTAATGGTAAGTTCGTCGCTCCAGCCAAACCAACATGTCCACTATTGTAGCAGAACACGCGGCGACAACCATGACCGTGCAACGGGCATCGTGCCCAGCATGCGCCGCCCACTTTTCACAGATTGTCCTCCTGGTTTCACAGGATGAACGAACGAGACACCTCTCAGTCGACGACGCCGCCCGTTTCCTGGACGTCCACGACGATAGCCGTACAGTTGTCCGGCCCTCCACAGGTATTGGCAAGGTCCACCAGGCGGCGCACGGCCTCCTCCGGAGATCCGCCTGTCAGGCCAGCCTTGAGGTCTGACTCGGAAATCGTACCCCACAGTCCGTCCGAGCAAAGGAGATACCGGTCACCAGCGCACAGCTCGTCCGATACGACATCGACCTCGACCCTCGCCGCAGTCCCGAGTGCCCTGGTCAAGATGTTCCGTTCGCTGACGTTCCGCGCATAGGCGGGGTCCAGCAGTCCCTGGCGTATCATGTCCGCCGCCATGGTATGGTCCTCCGTCAGCTGAGTCAGTACATCACCTCGAAGGCGGTAGCACCTGCTGTCACCGATGTTGCAGACATACGCACGCTCTGCGTGCGGAACGAACGCCACCAGTGTCGTGCCCATGCCCGCCAGTTCCTCCGACGAAAGCGACAGACGGTAGACGACCGCGTTCGCTTCATGAACGGCGAGCCGCAGACGCTGTCTGGTGTCTTCGGCCGACAACTCCCGCGAGCACCATGCCGCAACAAAGGTCTCCACGGCCGTACGCGAAGCGACTTCTCCTGCCTGTGCTCCGCCGAGACCATCACAAACGACATAGCAGGCACCCTGACGCTCGACCTCCTTGCCTTCCTGAACGACGGCAAAGCTGTCCTCATTGGTGTGACGCTGCAGTCCAGTATCGGTCCAACCCGCTCCGATGACCCTCATGGCGACCTCCTGACACTGAGTATATCCAACCCCGTCAATAGTCACAAATCCAACACGTCCCTCGCGGACAAACCGGTCCTGCGCAGCGCAGCTGTGCCAGGTGACCGAGTGGCTACACCCGTGTGACACCAGTCTTCCCCGTGCCAGAGTTCGTGCTCCGACATATTCAAATACATGCTCCCCGTCACGAATACAAGTGTTCACCCCCAGTCTGGTTGGCCGTTGACTCCTTTTTCCGTATGTCTAGAATAAAAGTAGTGAACTTTCCTGTCCGTCAGTAATACAATACTCAGGAGGTGTCCATGAAACGTCTAGTCGCCGTACTGATTGTTGTGACTGCCATCTGCTGGCTGACCGTCCCAGGCCTGCTGCTACTCCCAGCCCCAACCTCAGGGGCGACATCAACGTGGCAGAAGACCTCGCTCGACGCAGGGCAGGTCCATGCTATTCTCGTTCATCCCACGAACCCCGGCACTGTCTTCGCAGGAACCGACCGGGGACTGTTCAGGTCGACGGACCGAGGAGGCACCTGGGAGCAGTATGGCACCGGCATCAAGGCGACTCTCAAGGTATTTGTCCTTGCCGCTGCGGGTGACGGCAGCCGCCTGTACGCAGGAACCTCCGGCGGAGCATTCCAGTCAACCGACGGAGGTGCAACGTGGTCGCAAGGCTCGGGAATGCTCCCGGGCACTGGAATAATCCGCTACTACTATGCGATTACCACACTGGCGGTCGACCCCGCGAATCCACAGACCGTCTATGCTGGCGACACCGGTATGATGACGGAGGGACGCGTCCTGAAGTCCACAGACGGCGGAGCAACCTGGACGATGGCTGCATCCGGGATATCCAGTGATCACGTGACAGCGCTGGCCGTCGATCCAGGAAGACCCGCGACGGTCTATGCAGTGGTCGAAGACTCGCTCTACGTTTCAGGTGACGCTGGTGCCGGCTGGACGAAAACCACTGGGAAAATGCAGGTCAATTCTTCAGAAGCAGACGTGATGACGGTCATGGTGACCTCCGACACTGTCTATGCTGGGACCACGGCAGGCGTCTGGAAATCCAGGGACGGAGGAGTTACCTGGTCACAAGGAACCGGTCTCAGCACGTTGGGCGCCCTCAAGTACTTCTTCGGTATCGCTGCGCTCGCTGTGGATCCAGGCAAGTCATCTGTTCTCTACGCAGGCGACAGTGGTCTCATGACCTCTGGCGGAGTGTATTCGTCGACTGATAGCGGCGCCTCCTGGACCCAGGCAGGCGGCACGCTCACCGGGGACATCTCTGCACTTGCCGTGGACTCCTCGAACCCCCGCATGCTGTATGCTGCTACAGCCGTTGGCCTGTACCGCCTCGAGAATGTCCCCGTCGTCCGTTTCCGGATCACGGCCTCTGCACCACAGGGGCGCGGCACCGTCCTGCCAACGCTGAAGGAAGCCGTGGAGGGTGAAAGCGTCACGCTGAACTTGCTGCCTGACGCGGGATACCACCTTACGCTCCTCACCGACAACGGCATGACCGTGACCGGCCTGGTCCGCGACAACACATATGTACTAACTGGCATCACTGCGGACCATGCCATCGTGGCAGTCTTCGAACCTATCCCCATCGTCCTGCCTCCGCTTCCGTCGCATACGCTGGTGCTCACCATCGGTTCGTCGGTGATGTCCGTCGACGGGAGACGCGCGACGCTCGATTCGCCACCCATCATCCGCGAAGGGCGCACCCTGCTCCCGATCCGCGCCGTGATCGAGGCCCTCGAAGGGAGTGTCGGCTGGGATGCTGTCGCCCGGAAGGCGACCGTGACGCTCGGCACGCATACCATCGAGATCTGGATCGGTTCTAGACAGGCACGTGTGGACGGGCTGAACGTATCCTTGGACGTCGCTGCGATGATCGTCAACAGCCGAACGCTGCTGCCACTCCGGTTCGTCGCCGAGAATCTGGGATGTACCGTCACGTGGGACCCGGTCGGCAGGACGGTGACAATCAAGCTCTAGCCGGTGAAGTGTGTAGAGGGGGTCGGTCTTCGCCGCTTCCAGCACATGACCTGAACACCACGGACGCGCCGGAACAGCACAGTGACACCCCGCACGCGACGACCGATGCCTGCGGGCCTGCGACGTGCGCCCGTTACTGCGTCCACGATGGCACTTCCAGCAACCAGGCAAGCAGTTCATCCATCGATGCCTCCGCACAATCTCAACAAATGTCCCTTCCTATTAAGTGTAGTTCGCAGAAGATAAACTCAAAGAGCAGGGACAAACCGGATAAGAATTGTACTTTTGTCAGCTAAGGTACAATTTCAGCACAACGAATTGTACCTTCATGGACAATGGGGTGGTCGGGTTGCCGACCCTCTCAATGACCAGATGTGGCATGGCAGGCACGGTGACCAGAGCAAGTTTGCTCACAAGCCGTTGCGCATTAGTACGCGATTCCATAATCAGCTAGCCTGCTGCCTACTCGGAGACCACAAGAGTCTTGGTGGCCATGCACAGCCGCGCAGGCATGGGATACTGCAGCTCCCACACGATGTTCATTGGATGACTACCAGTAGATTCCACGAACGTCGCAGGACCCAAGTAGTAATATGGTGCTCCGATTCCATGTAACTGCTTGTTCTCTCGAACGAACAAGAGAAC
>DASVKR010000124.1:0-6009 GCA_036385275.1 Candidatus Cryosericum sp.
GAAATTTGAGCGTAACAAGCCGCACGTCAACGTTGGAACCATCGGTCACGTTGACCATGGCAAGACGACACTGACTGCTGCCATCACCAAGTGCCTCGCGACCCTGGGTCATACGACGGTCAAGCGGTACGACGAGATCGATAACGCTCCGGAAGAGAAAGCCCGCGGCGTCACGATCAACGCCCACCATGCTGAGTATGAAACCGAGAAGCGTCATTATGCGCACATCGATTGCCCTGGCCACGCGGATTACATCAAGAACATGATCACTGGTGCCGCCCAGATGGATGGTGCTATCCTTGTTGTCGCCGCATCCGAGGGCCCCATGCCTCAGACTCGCGAACACCTCCTGCTCGCTCACCAGGTCAACGTTCCGAGGATCGTCGTCTTCCTCAACAAGGTAGACCAGGTTGACGATCCCGAACTCATCGACCTCGTCGAGATGGAAGTCCGTGACCTCCTGACGAAGAACGACTTCGATGGTGAGGCAACCCCAATCATCCGTGGTTCCGCCCTCAAGGCCATGGAGTACGAAGGTGACTGTTCTCGTGGCAAGAACGAGTGGACCGACAAGATCTGGGAGCTTATGGACGCTGTCGACAGCTACATCCCGACTCCCGTCCGACCGACCGACAAGCCGTTCCTGCTTGCTGTCGAGGATGTCTTCACGATCACCGGCCGCGGTACTGTTGCGACTGGTCGTATTGAACGCGGTATCGTCAAGATGGCGGACAACGTCGAAATCGTCGGCCTCTCGGAAGAGACCCGCAAGACCGTTGTCACCGGCATTGAGATGTTCCACAAGCTGCTCGACGACGGTGAGGCAGGCGATAACGTCGGCCTGCTGCTCCGTGGCGTCGAGCATGACGATGTGCGCCGTGGGCAGGTCATCTGCAAGCCCGGTTCCATTACCCCGCACACGAAGTTCGAGGCACAGGTCTATATCCTGTCCCAGGCAGAAGGTGGCCGTCACAAGCCCTTCTTCCCCGGCTACAAGCCCCAGTTCTACTTCCGTACCACCGACGTGACCGGTTCCATCGCCCTCCCCGAGGGTCAGGAAATGGCCATGCCCGGCGACAACGTCGTGATGACCGTTACCCTCATGACGCACATCGCCATGGAGGAAGGCCTCCGCTTCGCCATCCGCGAGGGTGGTCACACGGTCGGCGCTGGCGTCGTCACCAAGATTCTGGAGTAGGCAGCTGCCATGAGAGATATCATTACGTTCGAGTGCACAGTGTGCAAGAACCGCAACTACACCAGTATCAAGAACAAGAAGAATGACCCAGACAAAGTGCATGTGAACAAGTACTGTCCGCATTGCAGAAAGCATACGGAACACAAGGAGACAAAGTAACCGCAAGTCCCCAGGTAGGCCCGTAGTTCAACTGGTAGAGCATCGGTCTCCAAAACCGAGTGTTGGGGGTTCGAGCCCCTCCGGGCCTGCCACCTTCCTATGAGGAGGAACGTGTGAGTAATACAAAGACAGTCAAGCCGGCAGGTTTACGCTTCAAAAACTGGATTCGGTCTATGTGGACAGAAATTCGGCACAGGGTCACGTGGCCCCGGCCTCGTGAACTTACGAAGTCCGGAGTGACCATCATCGCGTTCGTTGCATTCTGGGCCATATATATCGGTGCTTGGGACTACTTGTTTGCAGCCGCCCTGAAGTGGCTCATCTCGTAGGTCTGGATGCCTGAACGTAACTGGTACCTCCTGCATACGTACTCTGGTGCGGAGGAAAAGGCCAGGAACAATCTGGAACAGAAGGTCAAGACGCTGGCTCTCACGGACCGCGTTTTTTCTGTGGTTCTTCCCGTGGATAACAAGGTGATCATCAAGAACGGGGAGCGGAAGGTCAAACAGGAGAAAGTCTACCCTGGATATCTCGTTGTCGAGATGATCATGGATGACGAGACCTGGAATGTGGTTACGCACACTCCCGGCATTCTGGGATTTGTTGGCAACTATGGAAAGCCCATCCCTCTTTCGGACGAAGAGGTTGAGCGGATTATCAAGAACAGGGTTTCCGAGGAAGAGGCGGTGGCGAAGCTTCACTTCGAAGTTGGCGACACCGTACAGATCATCGGTGGCCCGTTTGATGGGATGCAGGGTAAGGTCGAGAGTATCTCGCCTGAGAAGGAAAAGACTCGCATCAGGCTCATGATGTTTGGGCGCGAAATGCCAGTCGAGATCGATTTCGGCTTTATCAAGAAGATCTGACAGATCTGAGTTCAGGGGGTAGTATCCGCTATGGCGAAGAAGATCGTAGGGTACGCGCGCGTACAGATTGAGGGAGGGAAGGCGACACCAGCACCGCCTGTTGGTCCAGCTCTTGGTCAGAAGGGCGTCAATATCATGGAGTTCTGCAAGCAGTTCAACGAGAGGACCAAGGACAAGGCTGGCCTGGTTATCCCTGCAGTCATCACTGTGTTCGAAGACAAGTCGTTCACATTCATCACCAAGACTCCGCCGGCATCGTCCCTTATCAAGAGGGCCATCAAGATTGAGGCTGGATCGGGTGAGCCGAACAAGAAGAAGGTTGGTCGTATCACGAAGGCTCAGTTGGCTGAGATCGCCAAGATCAAGATGGAGGATCTCAACACTGCCGACATTGAGCAAGCCATCAAGATCATCGGAGGCTCCGCCAAGAGTATGGGAGTCACGGTCGTCGAGTAACGGATTCATAGCACACGTGGGAGGAGTTTCTCCACGTAACCACGGAGGTAATTCATGAGCAAGAAGGGAAAGAAGTATCAGGAAGTAGCAAAGCTTGTCGACCATGCCAAGATTTACACATTGGATGAGGCCGTCGAGTTGCTCCCAAAATTGAGGACTGCCAAATTCGATGAGACGATCGAGGTCTGCATGAAGCTCAACGTCGACCCGAAACAGGCTGACCAAAACGTTCGTGGCGTCGTGACACTTCCGGCCGGCACGGGCAAGACTGTCAGGGTCGCCGTGTTTACCAAGGGTGACAAGACTGCTGATGCTCAGGAGGCAGGTGCCGACTTCGTGGGTGGCGAGGAACTCGTCGAGAAGATCAAGGGCGGCTGGCTGGACTTTGACGTCGCAATTGCAACCCCGGACATGATGGCGACGCTTGGAAAGGTAGCCCGTGTGCTGGGACCACGCGGATTGATGCCCAACCCGAAGGCGGGCACAGTGACGCTGGAAGTAGGGAAGGCTGTTCGCGAGTTCAAGGCTGGCAAGATCGAGTTTCGTGTTGACAAGATCGGTACGGTACACTGCCCTCTTGGCAAGTCGAGCTTCGCTCCTGCTGCTATCAAGGAGAACTTCATGTCTCTTTTTGAAGCGATCCAGAAAGCTCGTCCTTCCTCGGTCAAGGGAACTTACCTCGGCAAGACCTATATGTCGCTCACCATGAGCCCGGCGATCCGACTGGACACGAGCAAACTTTAGAGTACACTTCTACTACAAGTAGTAGCCCAAGACAGCGAGCGGGGTTCATCCCCTCAATCTTGCCCGCCGAGGCGTTTGCGCTTGTTGACCATGTGCAATACGGCTCTCTGTCTTTGGCAGAGAGCTTTTCTTTTCTATGCAAAGAGGAGGTGAAACATGCTAACTAAGGATCAGAAGAAACAACTTGTGGATGACCTTGTCAAGCAACTGAAACAGTCCGAGTCCATCGTTTTCGTGGGCTACGAGGGGCTGAAGGCGTCATTCGTTGCGAACGAACGCAAGAGGCTGACGAAGCAGGGTATTGAGTATGTTGTTGTCAAGAATACTCTCCTCGAGCGGGCCATGAAGGAAGTTGGCCTGACGTTGCCCGATTCTCTGTTCACGCAGATGACTGCTATCGGACTGGGCAAGACCGATCCATCCATTCTGGCAAAGGCTCTGTACAAGAAGCCGACCGGCAAGCCTGGCGAACAGCGCTTCGTAGTCAAGGGCGCAATTGTTGACGGGAGCTTTTTCGACGAACCGATGGTCGAGCGTCTCGCGCTGTTGCCGACCAGGGACGAACTTATTGCTCAGGTGTGCCGCGGCATGAACGGGCCAGTTACAGGGCTAGCCATGGCACTGAAGCAAACTGTAAGCAGTATTGCCTATGCACTTGACAAAGTCCGTGAGCAGAAGGCTCAGGTCACACCGCAAGCATAACATCATTCAATAGGAGGAATGACATGACCAAAGAAGAAATCCTTTCAGCTATCGAGAGCATGACCGTTCTTGACCTTGCTGATCTCGTCAAGATGATCGAAGAGAAGTTCGGCGTTTCAGCTGCTGCTCCAGTTGCCGTTGCTGCTGCTGCCCCGGCTGCTGTTGTCGAAGTCAAGACTGAGTTTGACGTTATCCTCAAGACCGTTGGCGAGAAGAAGATCGAGGTCATCAAGGTTGTCCGCGAGATCACCGGCCTCGGCCTCAAGGAGTCCAAGGACGTCGTCGATGGCGCTCCAAAGCCCGTCAAGGAGCACATCCCCGAGAAGGAAGCCAACGAGATCAAGGCCAAGCTTGAGGCTGCAGGCGCTACCGCTGAGGTCAAGTAGTCTCTATAGAATCTCCGCAACAAATGTCTGTATGGCGCTGACGCGTCGCTGGACATCAAGGGCAGCTGCTTCGGCAGCTGCCCTTTCTGCATATATACCGAAGACAGCACTCCCTGAACCGCTGAGACCGGCGAGAATGGCACCACTTGCGAGGAGCGTACTGCGAATGCTCAGGAAACTGGCGGTGTTTTCGCCGAGAATTGCCTCAAAGGAGTTCAGCCGAAAGGAACCAGAGCGGGACAACGGTTCAAGCTTCTGGAGGGCTTCGAGAACGACGTCAAGCGAGACAGAAGGGTCTACGGTTGAAGCCCCGTTGTTGGCCATAGCATTGTCCAGCAGTTCGTATGCGCGTCTAGTATCCACGCGAAACTCTGGGAGAGCTATGCAGCACGTGAAATGGGGAAATGACGGCAGTGGTTCTAGCCGGTCTCCCAGACCGCGTACAATACAAGGACCTGATTCGACAAAGAACGGGACATCAGAACCGAGCGAGCTCGCCAGAGCAAGGAGCTGATCGTGGCCAAGGGGAAACCCATGGAGCTGGTTCAGCACGAGCAGTGCTGCTCCTGCGTCACCGCTTCCCCCACCGAGGCCGGTCTTTTCGGGGATTCGTTTCTCCAGGTACACGGAAATCTGAAGTGTCCGACGCCCGTGGAGTGGCCCGATGGCCTTGTCGAAGGCAGCCCAGGCTTGCTGCACAGAGTTGTGTGGAACCAGATCTGGACGATTAGACGTGAGATGGAACTCCGCTGACGATGAAGGAAGCACGTCGAAGTGGAGTCGATCGCCTGTTGCGACGCTGAGGAAGAGCGACTCCACTTCATGAAGAGTCTTGCCATCCTGTCTGGGTAGCACGCGCAACCAGGCATTGACCTTGATCCTTGTCTCGGCACAAAGGTGCTGTCCGGTATCACTAGCGCGTTGTTCTGCCCGATCGCTCATGCATCAAGTATAGCGGTGAACCGATCGACGTGCATCACCTGGACCCGAAACAGAGTCCACATGTGGGTTAAGGAGACGGCCATGTCACCGCGCCGTCGGAGAGTGTCGGAAGAGAAATCAGGATACACGGTGAGAAACAGGGAAACTGAGGGATTGACACGACCATTCCAGTCTGATAGTATATCATTAGTATGTTGCTCGACATTCGTCGATGTCCGGACAAGCTGGCCCTGAACCAGAATCAATGGACAAGAAGTGGCTGGCAAGCGTCGAAGCTTCGGTCTATCTGAGGTCTGACAGTCAATCGCTGACTAGGATTTCGAAAAACGGAGGCTAGGATATGCCAAATTGGTTCTGGTGGATTATTATCGGTATCGCCGCAGGTTGGATTGCGGGTCAGGTCATGAAAGGCAGTGGTTATGGCTTGCTCGGCGATTTGGTCATCGGTGCGATTGGCGGCTTGATCGGCGGATACGTGTTCGGGTTGCTGAAGATTCCGAGCAGCGGATTGTGGGGAGCCCTGATTACGGCAGTGGTGGGCGCGATATTGCTGATC
>DASVKR010000125.1:0-5973 GCA_036385275.1 Candidatus Cryosericum sp.
GCAGGTCCTCGAGACGCGAGATGGCCTGGGAAAAACGGGTCGTCTTCTTGGGACTCATCATGGCCTTCGGGAACAGTTCCCTGTCCGTCAGCACCATGAATCCCTCTGCGGCAAACCCCGCCGACAAGGAGCCCTTGATAATGGCGAGTCTTGCCATAACACTAGAATCCTCGACCGTATCCATCACCAGATGCCGAGCCTTGTCAGGATTCCATGAGACGACGTCGATTGCGGTCTCTCCAGGGGCGTGAAGACCGAGGTACTCGCTAAAGGAACCCGACAGCGTCAGTGGGGGCAACTCGCGGGAGGCCGGCGTCAGGGCACCCTGGGCTGAGGTAGCGGTGAGATAGATCGACCGGGCGAAACTGCCCAGAGCCCGCCTGGCAGTCTGCTCCACCTGGTCGAGTGCGCTCGACGATGGCGCGAAGCCAGCCTGAATGGTCCGCTCGTAGAGTTCCCGCGCAGAGTCGAAGATCTGCGTCAGTTCGGCTTCGGGGTCGACATCGGCAAACAGTGCCAGGGCGCGGGGTCCGAGCAACCTGGCAAGGCCTCCACACATACGCTCCGGATCCGCATATTGATAGAGAAAATAGTTGACCCCTCTGCTGTTCGTCATCGAAATAAAGGATTCCAGGTCCTCGAGAAACGCCACATCCTGTTCCTCGGTTCCCCGACTGTTCTCGTGCTCCTTCTTCCAACGTTCTGCAGCCACAGCGGCGAAACTCCGACGCGCCTCCTGGTCCAGCACGACGGGATACGGTGGCAGAATCCCGACTGACGACACCGGCTCGACTGACTGCTGGGTCACGGGGTCGAACAGTTTGATACGGCTAATGACATTGCCTTCGAGCACAATACGCGCGGGGTACTCTCCCACCTGTGAGTAGAGATCGAACACGTTGCCGCGCATGCTGAACTGGCTCATCTCGGTGACCGATGAAACCCCTTCATACCCCATCTGCAAGAGCCGGCGCGCTAGCGAGTGTGGGATGATGCGGTCCCCAACGGTCAGCGTAGAAACAAGCTCCGTGAAATCGCGAGCGGGGATAGACGGGTCGATAAGCCCCCGGGCCGTCGTGAAGACGACGGTCTCTGCATGAGCATAGATCTGATCAAGGGCTCGGGCTCGGGCGAACGACAGTGGACGCGAGTACTGCGTGTACTCCATGAGCTCGACGCCCAGCTCGGGCAGAACCACGAAGGGGCGCGCGCCAGCGGTCGCCCCGGAGATGCCACGGACCATCGAAGACAGTTCCTCTGCACGGTCGACGCTTGGACAAATGACCACAAGGGGTCGAGGGCAGAGTGTGACCAAAGCCGCCAGCAGCAGCTGCCGATACCCACTCGATGGACTGGAGACTGTGATGGAACCCGGACGTTCCAGCAGCAGCGCGAATTTGGCGAACAGTTCGGAAGCGCTGGCCTGCGCCTGCTGCAGCAGCAGGTCGAAAGAGCCAGACTGCATCAGTCCTTCGCCACCTTGCGGTTGAACATCTCCTGTGCAGCCATCAGACCATCACAGACGATGGTTCGGACGACAGTCGGCGACTTCGCAATGACATCGATGATGGTTGGCCACTCGGACCTGGAGAATTTTGACAGCACGTAACCGATGACACCATCTTTGCTGCGCGGCTTCTCGATGCCGACGCGAACCCGCACGAATCCCTTCCCACCACAGTTGTCGGCAATCGATCGGACCCCATTGTGGCCTGCGGCCGTTGCGTTGAAACTCACTCTGACAGTGCCGACCGGCAAGTCCATCTCGTCATGGATCACGATAAGATTCTCGAGAAGAATGTTGCGTTCCTTCATCATTGGAGCGATAGCAACGCCCGAACTGTTCATGAAGGTCCGAGGCTTCACCAGTACAATCCTGAGGGGTTCCGGTTCATCACAAAGAGCCAGGTCGACAGCAGCCCAGTATGCCAGTCGATTGTGGTTGAACCTGCGAACCTTGAACGAATGTGCGATAGCGTCGAGGGCCATGAAGCCCACATTATGCCGTGTCTCATCGTATTCGGACCCCGGGTTGCCCAGCCCTGCGATCAATATCGTTTTCACATATGGTATACTACTCAGGAGAGGCCCGATTTCAAGCTGTGAACGGTTGACAGGGGCATCGAACACCGTATACTTTCTTCGCATTGGTCGGGTTCCCTAAGCGCCGCAAGGCCGCCTCGACTGAGCAATTCCTCATGGAGGTAGTCTATGTACGCTGTTATTGAAGCAGCAGGAAGGCAGTATCGGGTCGAGCTCGGCGAGACCGTCAAGATGGAAAAAATCGCCAGCGAACCCGGCACACCGATCGTATTCGACAAAGTCCTCGTCGTCACCACTGACGCCGGCACTCAAATCGGCAAGCCCTACGTCCTGGACGCGAAGGTGAGTGGTACGATCCTTCGTACCACGCGCGACCGCAAGGTCCGTGTCTTCACCTACAAGAACAAGACGACACACAAGAAGCTCATAGGGCACAGACAGACATCGACCTACGTGAAGATCACGGAGATCGGGTAAGAGGGGTGGTGAATAATGGCACACAAGAAAGCAGGCGGTAAGTCACGTAACGGGCGGGACAGCAACCCGCAGTACCTCGGCGTCAAGCTATATGACGGTCAGGTTGTTCGGCCAGGCAATATCATCGTGCGTCAGCGCGGCGAGCACTTCAAAGCCGGCAAGGGCGTCATGATGGGCCGAGACTATACTCTGTTCGCCGTCGTCGACGGAACAGTGAAGTTCGAGTCGCTCAAGACCGTGAAACGCGTTCACGTGCTTCCTGTCGCTGAGCTTCCTGTCCCTGAACTCCCTGTTTCTGAACAGGCGAATTAGCATAGACAGGGAGCATTTCCATTAGAGACTCAGCTGACCGCATTCTCGATGAGGTCATAGTCCGAGTCACATCGGGACACGGCGGAAACGGAGCAATGAGCTTCCGCCGTGAGAAGTATGTAGAGAAAGGCGGGCCGGATGGTGGTGAGGGTGGCAGAGGTGGCGACGTCATTTTTACAGCTACCGGCCGATACTCGAGCCTTCAGTTCTTCGCAAAGAAGCGGACGTTCAGAGCGCAGGCTGGAGAGCCGGGTGCTGGACGTAACAAGCACGGGAGTGATGGGCTGGACGTTACCGTCCTCGTCCCGCTGGGCACCGTCCTGACGGATATTGTCTCGGAGGAAGTTCTCGCGGATCTAGTCGACGAGGGCGAGACTGTCACCATAGCTCGTGGCGGAAGCGGTGGCCGAGGTAATGCATCTTTTGCCACATCCGTGGACCGTGCCCCAAGGTATTGCGAAGAGGGCATTCCTGCGCAGGAACGTCGGATCAGGCTGCGCCTGAAGATCCTTGCCGATGTCGGCATCGTCGGCTTTCCCAACGCGGGCAAGAGCACACTGTTGAGCAAGCTTTCTGCCGCACACCCGAAGATTGCCGACTATCCCTTCACGACATTGTCTCCGAACCTGGGCGTAGCGTTCTCGCCAGACGGTGAGCGCGTTACATTTGCGGATATCCCGGGGCTTGTGGAAGGAGCCGCGGACGGTCGGGGGCTTGGCAACAAGTTCCTGGCCCACATCGAACGCAGCCGGGTTTTGCTGTTTCTGGTTGACGGCAGTTCGTCCGATCCCGACCCTCTTCAGGCGTATCACCTGCTCTGCCACGAACTGGAACAATATAGTGAACAGCTTGCAGGCAAGCCCCGGTTGATTGTCGTCAACAAGATCGACGTGATTTCTGCCCAGAAGCGGACAGGGATTCATACGCGCTTTGTCCATCAAGGTATCGAGCCCCTGATGATTTCCGCACTGGAGAATCGTGGCATTGATGCTGTCATCGAACGTGGATTGGCTCTCGTGCAGACTGCGCCTGTTCCTCCCCGTGAACACGTGACGCGGATCTACAAGCTGAAACTGTCCGATGAGACATTCGAAGTCTCCCGGCTTCCCGACGGTATGCTCAGCGCGTCAGGACGCTATCTGGACCGGATTGTCCACACAACCGACTTCGAGAAGCCGTTCCAGGTCACACTGCTGGACCAGAGGATGCGCAAGATCGGCGTCGAAAAGGCTCTTCGCAAGAGGGGAGCGCATGACGGACAAAACGTCATGATCGGCGGCCACGTATTCACTCTGGGGGAAGAGACAACCACCAAGCGATGAAGACCGTGCTGTATGGGGGAGCGTTCGACCCTGTCCACGCCGGCCACGTTTTTGTCGGCCATGAGGCTCTTCGCCTGATGGCCCCTTCTACGCTCATTCTCATCCCCACCGGTCTTCCCAACCCGGACTTTGACAAGTGCCTCTCCGCATCCGATGCTGATCGTGTGACGATGCTGCAGCTTGCCTTCGCAGGGGTGCCCAATGTGGAAATCTTTGATGTCGAATTGCGCCGTGAGCCACGACCATCCTATTTCGTGGACACACTCGAAGGTCTCCGTCCAGGGCTGGGTGTGGACAAGCCGGTACTGCTTCTCGGGGAGGACCAACTGATGTCGTTCCCGCAGTGGTACAGATACCAGGATATCCTGGATCAAGTTGAACTATGGTTCGTCCCACGCGCCGGGCGACACCGTTCCGGCAGCCCGGAAGTCCCTGCCAGGGCTCTGTTCGACATCAACCCGTTCGACAGCCTGTCATCGACCCTGATTCGTGACAGGTTGCGGCAGGGTCTCTCTGTCGATGGCCTGGTACCTCCATCTGTTGCCGCATATATTGCACAACACGGATTGTACGGAGGTCAGTGACATCACAGGAGAGAGCCCGCCTCGTCGACTTGGTCGCCGGGCGCGTTCCAAAGAAACGTCTGGAGCACATGCTCCGCGTGGAAACGCTGGCAGTGAGACTTGCCCGTTTCTGGGGAGTATCTGAGGAGAAGGCAAGCGTCGCTTCTCTGTTGCATGACATCGCGAGGGATGAGCCCGAGTCTTCCCTGCTCGAGCTGGTGGAGAGCACCGAGGACCCTCTGATTCGCGAGATGGCTGAGACGTCCGCCACAGTAGTTCTCCATGCTCCTGTCGGGGCACTGATCGCTCGACGCGACTTCGGTGTGGATGACCCTGAGATTCTTCGGGCCATTGCTCTGCACACGACCGGCGCCCCTCACATGGACCGACTGGCGATGATCGTCTTCCTTGCCGACTACTGTGAGTCGGGCCGCCACTTCGCCGGCGTCCAAGAAGTGCGTTCTCTGTTGTTCAGCAGTCTCGAAACCGCAATGCTGCGCGCACTTGCGCAGACGCTGGCATATCTGCGCCGGCATTCCCGTCCGATGGACAGACATACGGTCGACGCAGCGGCAGCGTTCGCGTCTCTGGCTGCAGAAGACTCACAGCGCCTTCGCCAAGCTTGACAGAAGCTTTCGCGCCGTGTAGAATACACATGCACATAACTGTGCGGGAGTAGCTCAGGGGTAGAGCATCGGCTTCCCAAGCCGAGTGTCGCGGGTTCAAATCCCGTCTTCCGCTCCAGAGGCGGCATAGCCAAGTGGTAAGGCAAGGGTCTGCAAAACCCTCATACCCCGGTTCGAATCCGGGTGCTGCCTCCATTCCTGTATCTACGCATCCCTGCCGGGATGGCGGAACTGGCAGACGCACGGGACTTAAAATCCCGCGGTGGCAACACTGTGTGGGTTCAATTCCCACTCCCGGCACCACCCTCGTCTCCATGATGACATAATGTCCCATCATCTGGCACAAGATTGCCGAACCTACGTGTGGCGGTAGATTCTCCATGTGATATCGGCATTGCCCATGTGCGACAGTGGGACATAGATTTCGGGGTTGGTGTCGGCAATTTGCGACCCTGACGCGAGTTGGACCCCCATCTTGATAGTCGCAAGGAATGTCTTCTCGTACAGTACGGCATCGATACCGTTCTTCTTGCGTGTCGTGCCAAGGACGAAGACGCGAGCATACTTGAAGTTTCGGTGTCTGACCCGAGATCTGAGCAATCCGAATATCCCCAGGTCGCGCCGCACGTC
>DASVKR010000126.1:0-2344 GCA_036385275.1 Candidatus Cryosericum sp.
AGCGGCCAGGACAATCGGCGCCTCGGGTGGGACGCCGGGCGAGACGACGACAACGTCATAGGCAGCCATGATACTCGCTGTGTTCTGTCCAAATTCAAAGGGAACTCCCACTTGCTGCAGCAGTCGGACGGCATGTTCGAATTCCTCGTCAGCGCTTCGCTGCTTGAATTCCGATACGAAAACGTCCACCCCATGATCATGCAGGTACAGGGCCGCGTACAATCCACTTGGTAATGCTCCGACGACGAATGCAGAATTGAAAGGGATCACCGGTTATCTCCACGTCATCGTCAGTGCCCCGGCAATGACAAACAGGATACTCACGACAAAGAACCGGTCGACGATCTTTGGCTCGGCCCACCCGAGTTTCTCGAAATGATGGTGTATCGGAGCCATAAGGAAGACCCTCGTTCTGCGACCAGAGGCTTTGAAGACAAGCACCTGGATCATCACGCTTACCGCCTCTCCCAGGAACAACCCTCCCAGCAGGATCGACGACAACTGGTTCCCGGAGGCAAACGCCCATGCGACGAAGATGGAGCCAAGCGCAAGCGACCCCGTATCTCCCATGAAGACCGATGCCTTCGTGCCGTTGAACCATAGAAATGAGATGGCAAATGCAGTAGCTGCCAAAGGGAGTATGCCGGCCAGTCCTGATGGATGCAGAAGCGAGGCCACTCCGGCGACAACAAATGCGGGAAGACTTGTCTTGGCGAGCAGGCCATCAAGGCCGTCCGTCAGGTTGAATGCATTCACCATGCCAACCGCGTACAGCATGGCAACAACGTAGAAGACCCAGCCACCAAGAAGAACTGCTCCACTCGCCAGATGAAGGATCGGAATAATCGACGGGTATGCCAGATAGAAAAAGAGCCCAGCTGCCGCTGTCTGGATCAGCAGCTTCTGGTAGCCAAGCAGTCCGTCACTTCTGTGTTTGAACTCTTTGGTCCAGTCGTCCAGAAAACCGGAAACGAGACTGACGACTACGAAAACCAATGTGGCGACGTCAAGCCCTGTCAAGTCTCTTCGCCCCATCACGAAGAAATAAGCTGCCACGGCTCCGACAATGTTGAGCACCAGCATCAGACCGCCCGCCGTGGGCGTACCTGCTTTGGATTTGTGAGAAGCAGGCCCCTCGTCCCGTATCAATTGCGTAAGCCGTATCCTGCGCAGCCACGCAATAAGGAGAGGGAAAAGAGCCAGGTCCACAAGGACAAGAACGAGAACCATCAACATGGCAGACCTCGCGGTCATCGGCGTCCCTCCTGCGACTGCATACCATCGGCACCACAAACATAGCCGCGATCGCGCAACGCAAGGCGCGCTTCTTCCCGGTCATCGAAGGCGACATCCTCGTGTTCATAGTACATGACCGTCTCATGCCCACGACCGAGAACCAGGACCATGTCGCCGGGCCTGGCTACAGCAATGGCACTTCGAATTGCCTGCCTTCTGTCTTCGATGACTGTGAAATGGTCGGTGGTGAACCCGTCCTCGATGTCGTGAACGGCAACCGACGCGTCTTCATGACGAGGGTCCTCCACGGTCACGAACGACCAGCGGCAGGCGTCCTCTGCGAGGCGGGCCATGATCGGCCGCTTCTCGCGGTCATCGGCGCCAACAGAGCCAAACACGGCCAGCAGGTCCCCCCGTACAGTGGCCCGCACAGCGCTGAACAGTGCCGAGAACTCCTCTGGCGTATGGGCATAGTCCACGACGACCTCGAACGGCTGTCCACAGTCAATCCGCTCATAGCGCCCGGGGATGTAGAGTGGGACGGTGAGAGATTGCACGGCCTCCCCCAGGTCGCAGGTCGGTTCAATGGCGTGGACCGAACTGATCGCCGCCAGACAGTTGGATGCCTGGAACGCTGGGCCGATCGAAAGCTCCACGTCAAACGTGACCTCGTCGCGGGCAAGGACCTGAAACGTGGTTCTTCCCATTGTGGACACGACGTGGTCACCACGCAGGTCAGCTGCTCGCTCCAGGGAGAACGTCCTGACCTGCGAGCGCTCGGCTGCGTCCCTGAAGGACGCGAATGAAGGATCATCAGCGTTGAGAACGGCCACAGAGTTCTCATCAAGTGACGTGAACAGGCGCAGCTTGGCCGCCAGATATGCATCCATCGTGCCATGATATCCCATGTGATCCTGCGAGAAATTCGTGAAAACCCCACAATCAAAGTGCATGCCGTGAACTCTGCCGAAAGCGAGCGCAAACGAGGAAACCTCGAGCACGGCAACCTGTGCCCCGCGGTGGACCGCATGGTCCAGATACCAGTTAAGTGCAAAGGCTTCCGGCGTTGTGGCGGGCAGAGCGTCAGGAGGAAAGAACTCGCCATCAG
>DASVKR010000127.1:0-5990 GCA_036385275.1 Candidatus Cryosericum sp.
CGCTGGCCATCGAGGGGAGAGGTCAGTGAGATGCGCAGTTTCTCGAGGGGAAGGACCGTGGGGAACACGGTGAGTTTCTCATCTGCCATGAGGCGCTTGCTGAGACGGAACAGACGAAGAGGGTCGGTCACGGTCAGGATACCCTCTCCCAGGTCATACACCCCTCGACGGTTGACGTGGAACTGCAGGACGTACGCCCGGTCGCGCCACGAGGAGCTTTCGCGGATGATATATTCAGGGACCAGCGGCTGGAGCCAGATTGAGAGAGGGGAACGTTGCGGGATGCCCTCAAGCGAGATCGTCAGTGTGTCCTGTGACTTCATCTGCACGACCGCCTGTCGCAGGCGCTTGACAACCCTGATGCGGTCGCTTGTTCGCAATAGCAGCGGGACCATGATTGCCGTATAAGTTGTAATGAGGGTCGCAAGATAGAACAGAGGCCGGGTGCCGAGGATAAGCCATGACACCGCCGCGAGCGAGGATATGAGGATTGCGCGCCCTGCGACGCGGAGAATTCGCCTCATGCCGCCCTCACGATTCCATGTCCTGTTTTGCTCGGTCTCCCGAGTGCCTCATGTCAGGACCACCTCTTTGTCAGTTAGTCACGTACTGCAGACTACAGATATTGTATTGTGGAAGGGCTGATTTGCAATGCTGGAGCGGTGCAAGAGGATGCTACGGTGGTACCGGGGTGAGATCTCGAGCCCGGCTGGTTGTTGCGAACCGTTTTTTCTGGTAGACTACACGAACGAATACGCGGAGGTGAACGACACATGGTACAAGTTGTCATGGACACGACAACAGGCATGACCAGACAGGAGTTCGACCAGTCAGGCATAACGATGGTCCCTCTCTACGTCCGGGACGGCGACAAGGTCTACCGGGAACAGGTGGACATCTTCCCCGACGAGTTCTACCGGCGGGAAAGGGCAGGTCTCATCTATGAGACCGCTCAGACGAATCCTGCAGACCTGGTTTCCGTGTTCAAGCCCATCGTGGAAGCTGGCGACGAAGTCGTATGTGTGCTCATCTCAAGCGCTATCTCGGGTTCCGTAAACGCAGCGCATGTCGCTGCCCAGATGCTCGGGGCCGAAGACAGGATCACGATCGTCGATTCTCTGGAATCCGGCTATGGTGAGGGATACCTTGGTCACACGGCAAAGAAGATGGCCGATGCCGGCGAGAATCGCGTGAAAATTGTTCGGGCTCTTGCCGACATTCGCGGCCGGACGCGCACGTACTTCATCATGGAATCACTCAAGTGGCTGTTCCATGGGGGCCGCCTGACGGGAGCACAGTACTTCGTTGGATCCGTGATCAAGCTGAACCCGATTGTCTGGTTCGATGAGGCGGGGCGCATGACGTCCTATGACAAGACACGAACCATCAAGGTTGCCAAGGACCACATGCGCCAGCTTGTCGCAGACTGTGGCAAGAACGGGGTCGAGGCTGCGACCCTGCATTGGCCGGATAATCTGGTTGAGGCCCAGGGGTTCCACGCCGAGATGGAGGAAATCCTCCAGGGCCCTGTGTCCTATACCAAGCTGTCATGTGTACTGGGCGTGCACACGGGCCCTGACCTTCTCGGACCTTGCATCATCATGAAGGCGTCGTGACCAGATCATCCAGTCGGACCAACCGGCGACGCCGACCCTCAGGCTGTCGTGTAGCACGATGGACGCGTCTGCAAGTGACGCCGGAAAAAGATGACAGGCGGTCCACAAAGGGACCCTGGAAAGGAGTCGAATGATCAAAGTCGTCATGGACTCGACGTGTGGCATGACTATCGAGGACTTCGAGAAGGCAGGCATTGTCATGGCGCCTCTCTACATTCGTGAAGGAGAGACTCTCTATCGCGATGGCGTCGACATGAAGCCAGCCGAGTTCTACAAGAAGGAGCGGGAGGGCATCATCTTCGAGAGCGCGCAGACCAATCCCGATGACCTGGTACGTATCTTCGGACCGATCGTGAAGGTTGGAGACGAAATCGTCTGTGTCATGATATCAGGAGCTATTTCGGGGTCCGTCAATGCTGCACACGTTGCCGCTCAGACCTTGGAGGCCGAGGATCGAATTTCCATCGTGGACTCCCGCCAAAGCGGCTATTGCCAGCTTACGATGGGCAGACTGGCCAAGAGCATGGCAGATGAGGGCAAGAGCCGCGCCCAGATCGTCGAAGCGCTCAATGAACTGCGGGACCGCACGTGGGTCTACTTCATCATGGAATCGCTCCACTGGCTGTACAAGGGCGGCCGCCTCACAGGGGCGCAGGCTCTCATCGGGACGATCATCCAGCTCAAGCCTATTGTCTGGTTTGACGACCTTGGCCGCATGGTGACGCACGACAAGATCCGCACCCTCAAAGCGGGCAAGGAACGGCTCAAGGAGCTGGTTCTGGAAATGGCCTCATATGGTGCCGTGTCTGCAGGGTTACACTGGGCCGACAACTGGGATGAAGCCAAGGAGTTCGGAGACTGGATGGAATCAGTGCTCCATGTACCGATCGAGTACAACAGGGTCTCCTGCGTCGTCGGCTGTCACGTGGGCCCGACGGTTCTGGGACCCGTCGTCGTCATGAAGGAGAAGCCGAAGGCGAAGAATCGCGTAGACTGAGCAGGACGCCCAGAAGGACGACGGCTCCGCCGCCAGCTGCATCAGTGTCACTGTTTCGTGCAGCACGACCCAGGAGGTCAGTACACCGAAGACCGGGATAAGGTTGAGGATGCTGACTGCCTGGGTTGATGTCATTCTGGCGACCCCATAGTTGTACAGGGAGTAGCCTCCGACCGAACAGAAGACCGCCAGATAGATGACAGCCCAGACAGTTGCGGCGGGGACTGGGAAGGCCGGCCGCTTAAACACGCCTGCCAGAGGAAGCAGGGCGATACTGCCGAACAGTGCAATGCCCGCGACAGTGGCATGGGAGAACCTCCTGTGGTACGCCAGACCCTCTACCAGGAGCGACAGTACGGGAAAGACGCCCATCATGAGCGAGATCTCGGAGGCCGTCGACAGAGCAAATCCCACGTTCTCGAAGAGGTAGCTCAGCGTATAGCCCAAGACTCATCCCAGAATCATAGTGCCGAATGCCCTGCGGTGCAGGCGGAGGTCTTAGGGGGATGTTTGGCTTTATGGGCCGGGCGCCTGTACTGCCGTGAACGAAAGAAGCCCCGGCGGTTCATGTCCGGGGCTTCGCAGAGTCAGGAAATCAGGTGCAGAACGTTGTCGCTACTGGTCCCGCTCCTGCAGCTTGTAGTCCCGGATCTTATTGAACAGCGATTTGCGGGAGATGCCGAGAATCTGGGCGGCCTTGGTCTTGTTGCCGCCGGATTCGCGCAACGCCTTGCGAATCATGTCGATTTCCATTTGCTGGATGGCGTCTGACAGACGAAGCCCACCGTTCCCATCTGTGGCGACGGGATGTGGCTGCGCGGGTTGTGCCACCAGTGGCTGAACCTCAGGAGCTGAAGACTCCTCGCGCCGGTGCAGAATGGGCTGAGAACAAAGGTCCACTGTTTCGGGAAGCAGCACGTGTGCCTGGGAGATGATGACTGCCCGGGCGACGACGTTTTCCAGCTCCCTGACATTCCCCGGCCACTCGTATGCATCGAGGCGCTCCAGGGTTTGGTCCGCAATCTCGGTGATATCGCGTCCGTACTTGGCGGCGTACTTCCTGAGGAAGTGGCGAGCCAGCAACACCGTATCACCTCGCCGGTCGCGCAGCGGGGGAAGCCGCAGCGTGATGACGTTGAGACGGTAGAACAGGTCCTCACGGAACTTGCGCTCAGAGACCAGTCTGGTCAAGTTCTGGTTCGTGGCCGCGATGACGCGTGCCGATGACGTCAGGTGCTCTCGGCCGCCGACGCGTTCGAAGCCTCCATCCTGCAGGATTCGCAGCAGTTTGGCCTGGAGTGGCAGCGACATGTCGCCGATCTCGTCGAGGAAGATCGTGCCACTGGACGCTTGCTCGAACTTGCCGATGTGTGTCTCGAAGGCATCAGTGAAGGCTCCCTTTTCGTGACCGAACAACTCGCTTTCGAGAAGGTTCTCCGGGATGGCCGCGCAGTTGACGACGACGAACGTACGGTCCTTCCGATGGCTGTTATTGTGAACGGCCTTGGCGACCAGCTCCTTGCCTGTGCCTGATTCGCCGAGAACAAGAACGGTTGCGTCCGAGCTGGCAACCTTGCCGATCTGCTTGTAGACTTCCTGCATGAGTGGACTCTGGCCGACCAGCTCGTCGCTGTTGATGACGGGAAGGTCCTCAGGGCGGGTCCGTCCTGAGAGGGATGACAGCTCGCGAAGCTCGAGAGCCCTCTTCACCTTGATTCTGACCTCATCGATGTCAAACGGTTTCGTCAGATAGTCATAGGCGCCGGACTTCATGGCGGAAATGGCGAGACCCGACGAACCGAACGCTGTCAGGAAAATGACGGGGAGATCGGGCTGGGATTCCTTGATCTTGAGAAAAGCATCCATGCCACTCATGACGGGCATCTTGACGTCCATCAGGACGGTGTCCGGGCTCATGGCTCTCACCTTCTCGACTGCTTCCTGGCCATTCTTGGCGACGTTGACGCGATAACCCTCGTCCTCAAGCGATTCGCGGAGCAGTTCGCGTATGTTTTCCTCGTCGTCCACGACCAGAATGAGCTTGGTTTGGGTTTTCATAGACAATTGCATAGTTTACCGGTTTCGAAGTCCAAGTCAAACACCAGGATTGACGATTCGCTGCATGTTGACAGTGAACGTGGTGCCTGCCCCCTCTGTACTCTCATAAGTGATGACCCCATTGTGGAACGACGCGATCTTTTGGGAAATGGGAAGGCCAAGGCCTGTACCATGTTCCTTGGTTGTGAAGAACGGCGTGAACATCTTGGGCTTGTCCTCATTCCTGATACCGGCACCGACATCGCGTACCTCGACGATGGCCCGATCCGCCTCAGTCCTTGCAGTGACGGTAACAATTCCGCCTTCCTTGTCCTGCATCGACTGTATGGCGTTCTGCAGCAGGTTCATGAACATCTGCTCGGTCTGGCGCGCATCCCAGGTAACCATGACCTGTGGTACCTGGAGGTCGAGCGTCGCGTGGCCGTCTTTGAACTGCTGCGCCATGAGCTCTCCCATCGATTCAAAGAACCCGCGCAGGTCAAACTCGACCGGCTGAGGTGGCGCAGGGCGCCCGAAGGTAAGGAGATCCTTGACCAGCGCTTCGAGACGGTCGGCCTCGCTGCGGATGGGGATGATGTACTTGGCTTCGGGACGCCCCTGCAGCTTCTTCTCCAGAAGACTTGCGTATCCCTTGATGCTTGTGAGTGGGTTGCGTACCTCGTGGGCGATGCCGGCTGTAAAGATGCCGAGGGTCTTGAGGGCCTCGGTCTGCTTCGCTTCTTCGATGCTCCGCTTGAGTGAGTGTGCCAGGTCGGCGACAGCGCGCGAGATCTCTCCCAGCTCTCCTCCACCGCGTGGCACGCGCGTGTCCAGGTTGGTCTTGAGTCGGACGACGCTGCGGCGCAGGGACAGCAGCCGTATCAGGAAAAAGGCCAGCAGGATGATGGTTGCTGCGCCGCTCAGCCCGATGGAGACAGTCGAAGTCTTGAAGGCCTCGAAGCGGACGCGCTGCAACGGAGCGAGGACCTGAGGCATGTCCCTGTCGACGACCAGGTAGCCGACTGTTTGTGTGCCTGCCTTCAATGGAAGAGCGACGGTCAGCTTGGGTAATGGGTCGCGCGACGCGTCGGTCAGGTAGACGAGGCTTGGGGTGAAGAGGCTGATCTGGTACCCGATGCTGACACGGGGGAAGTTGTCCTTAAACACGTTGATGTAGTCATAATAGGATTTGGACAGGAAGATGCTCATCAGTTCGTTCTGCTTGGTCTGGCTCAACCTGTCGAACTTGTAGCTGTTGAACAGTTCGCGGTACATGCGGTTCCAGCGCTCGACGGCCTGCGATCCTATGGCCTGGAGGGTCTCGCTCTCCTTGCTGACGA
>DASVKR010000128.1:0-11349 GCA_036385275.1 Candidatus Cryosericum sp.
GGCGGTGGCCGCGTTCATGGAATACTTGAACTTCCTGTCCGAGACCGTGCGGAACGACGAGACTGTGCTGTCGACAGCTGAGTGGCAAACCGCGATGCGGCAGTTGCTTGTTGTCCTGGCCCCTTTCGCTCCCCACATGACGGAGGAACTCTGGCAGGAGTACGGTTGCGAAGTGAGCATTCACAAACAGCTCTGGCCTGCCTGGGACGAGAGCAAGCTTGCCGAGAGCGAAGTAGAGGTTGCAGTGCAGGTTAATGGCAAGGTGCGCGGCTCGATGCGGGTTCCTTCTGACTTGACCGATGAGGAACTGGGAAGCCTGGCGCTCGCTCAGGATTACGTTGTCAAGTACACGGCCGGACACATTGTCAAGCGTGTCGTTGCAATCAAGGGAAAAATCGTTAATATTGTAGTTTAGTGAATCTCGATCAGGAGGAAGTTGAATGGCAAATCCAAAGAAGAAAATAACCCACAGCAGGAAGGGCAATAGATACAGCAAAGTCAAGATGCGCTTCAGGAACAACCATAGCCCCCTTGTTCCTTGTGGGCACTGCAACAAGCCTATCCGTTCACATCACATCTGCCCGTACTGTGGGTATTACGATGGCAAGCTCGTGGTCAAGCAGGAAGAGAAGAAGGAAAAGCCTGCAGCCTAACGTATGAAAGTTGCAATCGATGCCATGGGGGGCGATCATGCCCCCCATGAGATTATCAAGGGGGGTGTAGAGGCTGCCCGTGAGTTTGGTGTCACGGTCGTCTTGGTGGGCGACGAGGCCGCCATCAATCTTGAGCTGTCCCAGTATCGTCAGGGTCAGCCCTTTTCATATGAAGTGGTCCCGACGACCCAGGTCATTACGTTTCACGACCACCCATCCGAAGTACTGAGGACGCGCAAGGACTCGTCGCTGTACCGGGCCATCCAGTTGGTCGCAGAGAACAAGTGCCAGGCAATCGTCTCCGCCGGCAGCACCGGCGCACAGATGGCAATCTCCCTCTTTGTCCTCGGCCGCATTCGCGGCGTTCTTCGCCCCGGCCTCATTACGGCCGTTCCATCGGTCTCCGATGGACCATTCTACTTCATCGATACTGGTGCGGTGGCCGATTGTGTTCCGGAGAACATACTCCAGTTTGCGCGCATGGGCCAAGTCTACTGTCGCCTCGTTACGGGCAAGGAGACGCCGACGGTTGGCCTCCTCAACATCGGCGAGGAAGCCGAGAAGGGGTCCCGCCAGGTGATCGAGACGCACAAGCTTCTGGCAGCCAGAATCCCTAGGTTCATAGGCAACGTTGAACCGAATGAAGCTTTTCGACATGCTGCGGATGTCGTGGTGAGCGATGGCTTTACCGGCAACATTTTCATGAAGACCATCGAGAGTACGGCAGAGACACTGTTTGGCATGATGAAAACGGAGCTTGGCAGCTCCATCAAGGGTAAGGTAGGTGGTGCGCTGGCTCACGGCAATCTGCGACTCGTCAAGGAGAAACTCGACTACAGCCAGTATGGCGGCGTCCCACTGCTGGGAGTCAAGGGCATCAGCATCGTCTGTCATGGCAGGTCCGACGCCACGGCCATCTATCACGCCATCCGTGTCGCCAGGAATGTCAGCGACGAAGGCCTCGTGGTGAAGCTGGAGGCGCTCTGGAAATGACAGACAGTATACGTCCGACTCGGAAGACTGCTATTCATCGGATCGTTGTTCCGAAGGAGGGCTTCACCGGCGCCCTCGTGATGGAGCGGACAGAGGAATTCAACAAGACGCTCCCCGTATCGTTCAAGAATCTCCGATATCTGGTCGTCGCTCTCACGCATAGCTCATTCGCCAGCGAGCACCACAACTACACGTCGAACGAGAAGCTCGAATTCGTGGGCGACGGTGTCGTAAACTTCATCGTTGCCAAGTTGTTGTTCCTCGAGTTTCCGGACGCCCAGGAGGGCGATCTCTCCAAGATGCGCGCCGCACTTGTCAAAGAGCAGGGCATCTATGAGCGTGCGCTGGATCTGGGGCTTGACAGGTATCTGTTGCTAGGCAAGGGCGAGGACAAGTTGCGCGATGAGCGCAAGCCGGCAATTCTCGCGGACGGCTTTGAGGCTCTTGTGGCTGCCATCTACTTTGACAGTGGCATGCACGCGGCCGAGAAGTTTGTGAGCATCATGTTCCACAAGGCAATAGCCGATCTGCACAATGGGGCAGTCCTGGACCACAAGACAGCCCTGCAGGAAGAGACGCAGCGGAGCGTCCGACTACTGCCGTCGTATGATACGGAAGTCGCGCGGGGCGAGGACGGATCGGACGTGTTTACGTCGCTGGTACATATTGGTAGCGTTCTGTACGGCGAGGGCCGCGGGTCATCCAAGAAGAAGGCCGAGGAGGACGCCGCTCGTGCAGCTCTTGAGGCTTTTGTTTCCGAGCACCCGCATTGAGGGGAATCGGGTCAGTGAGCTTCCTTTCGCGCGTCAAGCAGCTCTTTGGTGGGGACAAGCCAGTGGAGGAGGAATCTCCGGTTGAGACACCTGAGATCGGAGCCGAGTCACAGGAGTTGGTAGTGTCAGCAGCCGCACAGACCGTGCGGCAGGAGAGCGGACGCGTTCGCCACGAGTCGGTAGATTTCGACGCTCTGGAGGAGCTTCTTATTGATGCCGGCATCGACGTCGACACGGCAATGGCTATTCTGCAGGAAGTACGAAAGAGTGGACTGCTGGGCCGTCCCACGGCAGAACAGGTCGTCGAGCGCATCCGAAGCAAGCTGAGCTCCGTGTTTGACCTGGACAGCACGCTGCACACAACTGGTTCACCTGCTGTTGTCCTGGTTACGGGGGTCAATGGCGCAGGCAAAACCTCTTCGATCGCCAAGCTGGCAAACATGCTCAAGCAGGAGAACCGCAGAGTCTTGCTGGTTGCCGCTGATACGTTCCGCGCCGGGGCGGTTGACCAGCTTGCTATCCTCGCTGATCGCGTCGGCGTCCCAGTGATGCGCTCGGTGGAGGGTCAGGATCCGTCCAGTGTCGTGTTCAATGGACTTCAGAAAGCTGTAGCGGACAGGGTGGACGTCGTGGTGATCGACACGGCAGGTCGCCTCGAAAACAAGAAGAACCTCACGTTCGAGCTGCAGAAAGTTGTACGGGTCATTGAGACGAAGTTCGGGCTGCCGTTGTCAGAAACATTGCTGGTCATCGACGCGACGACCGGGGAGAATGCACTTATGCAAGCCCGCGCCTTCAGTCAAGCGATCCCGATATCGGGTATCATCCTCACGAAGGTCGACTCCGGCGCGAAAGGCGGCAGTATCGTGAGCATTGCGCGTGAACTGCGCATCCCGATAAAGCTGGTCTGCAATGGTGAAACACTTATGAGCATAAAACCATTTGACAAAGACGATGTTGTGAACATGATATTGCAGTCGGAGTAAGCATCAATAGCAACGAAAACATAACTATTCCGCCACATGCCGATGAGGAGTTGAATTATGCAGAGCAAGTCGAAGGAAAAGGTGTACATCACGCCTGGTCACGAGAAGAAGATCAAGCGTAAGGAAGAGATCGGCGAGTTGCTTGAGTTCTACTCGGGACTGCTCACCAAGAAGGAGCTCGGAGTTCTGGAGCTGTACATCCAGCCGAACTGCTCCGGCGCCGAGGTCGCTCGCAACCTGCGGATTTCGCGGCAGGCCGTCCATGACCACATCCGTCGCTCACTTGGACGTATGAGGCGCTGCGAGAGCAGACTGCAGCTTATCGCCAACTACAAGAAGAACGTTGTCATGTTCCGTAAGATCATGTCGAAACTCGACCAATGCTGCGAACAGTCACACAACATGGAAGGTGAACAGACCCTTGATGAGTTGAAGACCTTGTTCGAGAAGCTGATCAACCGCAACAGCCACGAGCTGTAGGCCAGCCAAGTGTTCGAATCCGTAAAGAAGGCGCTCGGCGGGGTCTTTGATGGGCTGCGCCGCAAGGGGCTGCTGTCACAGGGAGATATCGATGCGGCGCTTGCCGAGGTCAAACTGGGCCTGCTAGGCGCCGACGTCGACTACCGAGTTGTCAAGTCGTTTATCGCTCAGACGCGAGAGGCATGCCTTGACGAGAAGGTCCTCAAGAGTATCACGCCCGGTGAGCAGGTGGTCAAGGTGCTGTACGAACAGTTGACACGGGCACTTGGAGGGCAGGGTGGCAAAGGCATCGCCATCACACACATCCCGTATCGGGTCATGCTTGTGGGTCTCCAGGGGTCTGGCAAGACGACAACACTGGGCAAGCTGGCGCTTCTCCTCAAAAAGGAAGGTCACTACCCTCTTCTCATTCCCGGAGACTACGGCCGGGCGGGAGCCTACCAGCAATTACAGAAGCTGGCGGCTGACGCAGGGGTCGAGTTCTACAGCGAACACGCCGGGAGTCTGGCGGATCTGGTTCGTGGTGCTGATCGTTTTGCCCGGGAGAAATCCCTGGATCTTCAGCTTCTGGACACGCAGGGACGCCATGATTTCGACACCGAACTCATGGATGAACTGCAGACGGTTACTGCGCTCTACCGTCCTGACGAGACCCTGATCGTTCTCGATTCGATGATCGGATCGAAGGCCATTCCGCTTTCACAGAGTTTCAACAAGGTTGCACCGCTTACTGGGGCGATTTTCACGAAGTTCGATTCACCCGCACAGGGCGGCGCAGTGTTGTCTTTCAAAGAGGCCATTGGCAAGCCTATCAGGTATGTCGGAGTCGGAGAGCATTTGCAGGATCTCGATTACTTTGTGCCGGAGAGGCATGCGGCGCGTATCGTCGGCTACGGCGATATCGAGGGACTGCTCAAGCGGTACGATAATGCCGAGTCCCAGGCAAAGGCAGCAGGCGTTGCCAAGAGAGTCCAAACGGGGAAGTTCGACCTTTACGACCTCCGCGATCAACTGCTTGAAATAGGTCAAGTTGGTGGTATAAATAAGATGCTTGAGAGTCTTCCCGCCAACATGGTCCCGAAGGGGGCTGTTGCCGACGAGGGTGTTGCAAAGAGATTCACGGCCATCATTGACTCTATGACCGACACCGAAAGACGCAGTCCTGCCATCCTGAACGCGTCCCGTAAGCGTCGAGTCGCTCGTGGCGCAGGTGTGGATGTCAGCGAAATCAACAGAATGCTCAAGCAGTTCGAGTTGTTCAGCCGCATGGCGAAAATGGCTAACAACAGGCATGCCGGGGGCTTTGGCTTGCCCGGATTCTGATACTCGCAGGTACGCAACAGGAGGAAACATGGTAAGCATCAAGCTCGCAAGGACTGGAACCAAGCATCAGGCTCACTATCGTTTTGTCGTGCTCGACCGTAAGAAACCGACCAATGGCGCGGTCATTGAGACGCTCGGCTACTATGATCCCAAGCCCAAGGAGCCGAAGATCGAGGTCAGCGAAGAGCGTGTCGCTTACTGGCTCGGACTTGGCGCGCAGCCAACTGATTCCGTGCGCAACCTCCTCAAGCACAACGGTATCTGGCAAAGATTCGTTGCGAGCAAGGCCGCGAAGTAAGCCGGCTCTGCGCGCATCAGGAGATTCCCGATGAAACAGTTGGTCGAGACGATTGTCAAAGCTCTGGTGGATAGCCCCGAAGAAGTGGTTATCACTGAGATCGCCGGAGAGCAGACCATGACCTATGAGATCAAGGTCGGCCAGAAAGACACCGGCAAAGTCATCGGAAAAATGGGTCGTACGGCCCAGGCAATCCGCACTATTGTCAGGGCGGCTTCTGCCAAGACTGGCAAGAGCGCCACAGTCCAAATCGACAGCATGAACGACGAACAGGTCGAGGGTGGCCTGGAAGAGGAGCAGTAGAATCGATGGCAACCAGTGTTTGGATGAAACAAAACGTTCTCATCAAGACCGTCGTGACCCAGCAGTTCAAGGACAGCTACCTCAAGGAGCTGGACGGAGCGCATACTGGGGCGAAACAGAACCTTGAGAGACTGAAATCCTCACTGTCGCAGCTTATCCTTCGTGGCGGCGTTGGTGGCCAGTACGACGATCTCGTCAAGGTGCAGCTGCAGGACGAGAAGGCAAAGCAGGAGCAGATGGTCATGGATCTCGAGGCCAAGAAGGCCGAAGTGTCCAAACTCGAGCTCGGCTCCGTCTACGTTCAGGGTGCCCTTGAAGGGACAGTCGAAGTCAAGGTCGGGGACAATCTGTTCCATAAGATCGGCTCGACCTCGATCCTTGTCCAGGACGGTGTCATCCTCTCTATGGACTAGTAGTTCACTGCATTGCACGCCCAGGGCAGAGCGGCAGCGCTCTGCCCTTTTTGTATTCCCACTCGAGTTGACATGCTCCTGCGTTGTGTGGTATAGTTTGATAGCACATACAGTAGGTGTAGGCACTGGTCGCATTCGGGTTCAAGAGTGGACTGCCGGCTAGGAGGCGGTCTACTGGCAGGCGGCACCGAGGTGCTTGGAAGGCACCCGGCGAGCTGCCGAAAGGGGTACCAATGGCATCCAAGAAGCTACTCGGCATGCTGAACGACGCGATTGCCGGCGAGCTGCAGGTCGCGCTCCAGTATATGTGGCAGCACGTGCAGTGGAAGGGCGTGAAGCACTTCGCCGTCAAAGATGAGTTCGAGAAGATAGGTATTGAGGAGATGAAACACGCCGAGGCAATTGCCGAACGGCTCTTCTACCTTGGAGGGACTCCGACGACGAAGCCAGAACCCATCGCCGTAGGGTCGTCACTCAAGGAGATGGTGACCACCGACAAGAAGGACGAGGAGAAAACGGTCAAGTTGTACAAGGAGATCATTGCCTTGGCCACCAAAGAGGAAGACCTCACGACGGCACATCTCTTTACCGAGATCCTGGGAGACGAGGAAGGACACCTCGACACCTTCCAGAGCCTGCTGGAAGAGATCTGAGAGTTCAACTACACCACGTAACGCAAGGCGCCGGGTTCTCCGGCGCCTTTTTGCGTTGTCGGGGCAGTCAGGTTACAGCAGGTCCTGCGGGATGACGCACGTCCGTTTGGAAGAACCACGATGTCGTATGGGACCGCGCTCGCGGTCGGTCGAACGGAGGGCTATTGACAAGAAATTGGATCCATGAATACTGCATTCAGTGAGAGATGATTCAGGTTTTGTGTTTGGCATCTTCTAGTGATGGAGGCAGGAATGTCGCACATTGTGGGAATGGGACTGAAGGTTCCGGACAAGGTTCTGACGAACGAGTACTTCAGCGAATACTTCAAAGAGGATCTGAGTGGATTCCTCGAGGGAATAGTTGGACAGAAGGAGCGTCATTGGCTTGCTGACGACGAATCCGTGGTTGACCTCTGTCTTCCCGCTGCCCGGGAGGCGATGGCAGAAGCCCGGATTACGGCAGAGGATCTTTCGATGGTCGTCGTCGCATCCGACACCCACGAGTACATCTCGCCGGCGACGTCGTTTGTCGTCCAGGGCAAGCTTGGCGCTATCAATGCAATGGTTTTTGACCTCTCTGCTTCCTGCGCGTCATTTGTTACTGCTCTCGTGACTGTGGACTCATGGTTCAGGTCTCACCCGGACTTCAAGTATGCCCTGCTGATTGGCGAATATGGCATGACCAAGTATGTGGACAAGGATGACAAGTACACCGCATCTCTCTTTGCCGACGGTGCCGCTGCCTGTGTCATCGAGAACACAGGCGAGAGTCTCATCGCGTCGAAGTTCATCGCCGATGGCACCTATTATGACTATCTGGGCGTGTTCGGCGGGGGGACCAAGTATCCCATCAACGACGATACGCTTGCCAAGGGGCTGCACAAGCTGCGCATCCTCAAGAAGTACGACCAGAATCCTAACCTGGTTGCATGGCCTGGACTGGTAAAGAGTCTTATGGAGAAGGTCGGTGAGCCTCTGGATGCAATCGATCTGATCCTGTTCACCCAGATCAACCTTACGGTCATCAAGAAAGTGCTGGAGATTCTGGGCATCCCGGAGTCAAAGTCGCACTGGATCATGGACAAATATGGCTACACCGGTTCCGCTTGCATCCCAATGGCGTTGTATGATGCTCGCAAGCAGGGCAAGGTGAAACCCGGAGACTTGGTTGTGCTGGTGGCATCGGGCGCAGGGCAGGCGATGGGCGCGGTCGCGCTCCGCCTGTAGTCGAGTGGGTCAGGGAGCGGTTATATGAGGACAGTACGTATCGCCGGTACCGGCATCTACACGCCGACACGTTCCATGCCGACCGAGGAGGTCGGTGCAATGCTGAAACTGGACCTGACGCAGCAGATTCAGACCGGCGGCATCAAGGTCAAGAAGATTATGGCAGACGATGAAGAAGCATCGGATCTCGCTGTTTATGCAGGGATGCAGGCGCTGAAGAATGCCGGGGTCAAGCCTTCGGAACTGGACCTCATCATCGTCAGCACAGACACGCCGGACTACATCTCCCCGTGTACCGCATCGATCGTACAGCACCGTCTTCTGGCAAAGAACGCAGGTTTGTTCGACACGAACGTCGCATGTGCCGGTTGGGTCACTGCGCTCAACACGGCCACCAAGTACATCATGGCGGACCAGCACTTCCACAAGGCACTTGTCATCGGCACCTACGCCATGACGCGGTTCCTCAACTGGCAAGACAAGGTCACGGCCCCAACGTTCTCTGACGGTGCTGGCGCTGCTGTGCTCGTCGAAGATGAGTCCGAGACGAGCGGGTATCTCGGGTCAATGCTCTACGCTGACGGGTACTACTGGGACTACCTGAGCGTTAATCTAGGGTCAGCCAGATTGCCGACGGCCGAGTCAGTAGCCAACCAGGAGCACAAAGTGCAGTACAACCAGAACAAGAGGTTCCCGGATGTCAACTCGGTACATTGGCCCCGCTTGGTGCGGGAGACACTGGCACAGGCCAACCTGACGCCGCAGGACGCTGACATGCTGCTGTTCACGCAGGTCCGCAGGAACACTATTGAAGGAGTCATGAACACGCTGGGTCTGCCGATGACCAAGACGCATACCGTCATGGAGAAGTTCGGCTACACGGGCTCGGCCTGCGTCCCAATGGCTCTGCACGATGCACTCGAACAGGATCTCATCCATAGTGGCGACATTGTCGTCATGACAGCTTCGGGCGGCGGTTACGCCATGGCATGCTATGCCATGCGTTGGCTATAGGGGAGGAAGAACATGGCCTATGCACCTTTTGAAGGTCGACGGATCTACTCGGAGCGGTTGGGAGACGGAAGCAAGACGGTCATCTTCGGGCACGGGAACCTGGCCTCTGCCAACTCCTGGCGGCTCATGATGCCTTTTCTTCCACTTGATCGGAAGAATGTGTTTATCGACTTCCCGGGATTCGGCAAGTCAGACAATGTCCCGCCCACGACCGTGGAACACTGCGCCAATGCCCTGATTTCCTGGCAGCGGTACTGGAAGCTTGAGCCAGCCATCTATGTCGGCCATTCGATGGGGGCGGTCGTCGGGCTGATGGCTGCACTGAGAGGGGCGCGGTTCTCCAAGATGGTACTGATTGGCTGCGGACCTGCGGATGGCTATCCCATGACAGATCAGGTGAGGGCTTCATTTCTGATGCTGACGCAAAATCCTTCCCTGATCGAGGTAATGACGCGCAAGAACAATGAGCCGTTCGGCCTTGCAGAGGACATCGTGGCGGAAATCGTTGCCGACGCAGTCCGGTGTGTTCCTCAGGGTTATACGGAAATGGCCGATTCGCTGGCAGGCGTACGGATGTCTGCGCAGCTCGCCAGTCTTTCAATGCCGATCACGTTCCTGCATGGTGACCGGGACGGTGTCGTGCCCGTCGACTGGATCCGTCCAACCGTCGCGGCTGCGCGTGGCAAGCTCGTCATTATGGAAGGGCAGGTGCACGTTCCGATGCTCGTCGAACCGGAGCTGTTTGCCGCAACCCTCGAGAAGGAGCTATAGAGGGTGATCGTTCAACATCGCAGACGGATTATGGCAGCGAAGTCGCCGGAACTTGCTGTCTCGACGATGCTCTCGATGTCCGAGCGGATCGTCGGCTCGGCGTTGAAGCTGTTCTTCACGCACGGCTACTCGCAGACATCTGTGGCGATGATTGCTCGCGACGTCGGCATCTCGAACTCAGCTTTCTACCGGCACTTCAGATCCAAAGAAGGAGTACTGTTCGCAGTACTCGAGACGTTTTCGGAGGATTTTACCGGGGCGTTGTCGGTTGGGATGGGACGAGTAGACGGTCTGGAAGCGAAGCTTCGAGCGTTCTATTCGACGATTCTGGAGGTAGTCGGGCGTGATACGCGCCTGTACAGAGTCTTCACGGAGACCGAGTTCAACGGGTATGCCTTTGTCCGTGATTTCTACTCCCGGGTTGTGGCTATCGTGCGTGACCAGCTGCGTGGACTGGTGCCTGCGGAGTTTGATCTCGACGACATAGGCTACTACCTCCTCGGTTCGGTGTATCTGGTGGCGGTCAAGAAGACTCTGTGGGAAAGCCTGTTCACAGTCGACGGGTTCTGCACGCAGTTGGTGGACTTTGCGCTGTATGGCATAGATGCGCGCGGCGATGCCCCGGAAGATCTCGTGCGGCTTCCCGAAGTTGTACCTCTGCAGAAACCCGAAGTGCGCCTGTCGAAAGGTGAGCGCACCCAGAAGAACCTGTTGACGGCTGCCGAGCATATCTTTGGTGAGCAAGGCTACTGGAATGCCGATATCTACAGCATTGCTCGGGCCGCGGGGGTTGCGCCTGGGACGACGTACCTGTACTTCGAGTCCAAGCTGGAGCTGCTGTCACGGCTGGTCGTGGAAGTCAACGAGGGCCTTCGACGTCACACGGCCCAAGCAGTGCGGGGCCTTGCTGACAGGCGCATCGTCGAGGTGGCGGCGCTTGAGTCCTTCTGCAACTACATTCGGGAGCATAGAGACTCCTACCGTGTCGTCCGCGAGGCGGAGTTTGTCGACAAAGACCTCGGCAGGTGGTATTACACGCGGCTGTCCGAGCCATACACGGTTGTACTGGAGCGAGCTATGGTGGCTGGCGAGATTCGGCCGGGCAATCCTGAGATCACTGCGCTTGCTCTTATGGGCGTTGGTCACTGGCTGGGTTTGCGGTGGGTTCTGTGGAGTGACCATCTCGACGCCGAAGTGGCACCTGCTGCACTCACAAGTTCTATACGACTTATTCTGCACGGATTTGAAGGAGCGGCCCGACGGGCAGCTTCGAAGGCTGACAACGATCATCACAAGGGGGTGAAACTGACTGGCAGACGCGGGGGAGCGAACACGGCCCATAGGGTGGCCGTATCCGGTGGACAGAACGGTTGAATGTGTGGCGTACGATTCTTACAGAATAGGAGGCACGACAATGAAGAAGATACTGTCATTAGCACTTGTGATTGCTCTTGTCGTCGGG
>DASVKR010000129.1:0-7300 GCA_036385275.1 Candidatus Cryosericum sp.
GATTCGGGAGAGACTCATCGCCTGGAAACCACCGCTGTCCGTGAGGATGCTCCGGTCCCAGTGCATGAACCGATGGAGGCCGCCCGCTTCATGCACGACGTCGTCTCCTGGCTGGAGATACAGGTGGTAGGTGTTCGAGAGGATGATCTCGAACCCGATCTCCGCCACCTGTTCCGGGGTAAGCCCCTTGATGGTCGCCTGTGTGCCGACAGGCATGAAAACAGGCGTTGTTACGACGCCATGGGCCGTCGTCAGGATCCCCGTGCGTTCGCGTCCCGTTGTGCCCTGGTGTGTGACTTCAAACATCGCCATGGCTGCCACCTACAGAATCAGCATGGCATCGCCGAAGCTGAAGAAGCGATACTGCTCTCGTATTGCCTCGCGGTACGCCGTCCACATCAGGTCCATCCCCATGAATGCTCCGACAAGCATGAGCAGAGTCGATTTCGGAAGATGAAAGTTCGTAACCAGATGGTCGAATCCGTGGAACTCATGAGGAGGATAGATAAAGATGCCCGTCTCTCCGCTGTCTGCTCTGACGGTCCCGTCCGGGTTGACGCACGACTCGAGCGTCCTGGCGACCGTCGTTCCGATGGCAGTCACGGCCGCGTGGTTTGCGCGAGCTGCGTTGACGGCTTTCGCCGTTTCCTCAGGCAGACTGAACCTCTCGGTATGCATATGATGATCCTCGACGCACTCGACACGCACTGGTTGAAACGTTCCGAGTCCAACGTCAAGCGTAACGTGCTCGATGCCGACACCCAGATCTCTCACGTCGTCCAGCAATTCAGCGGTGAAATGCAGGCCAGCTGTCGGGGCAGCGACGGAGCCCGGCTCGCGCGCATAGACTGTCTGATACGCCCCGGGGTCGTCAGGAAACTGCTTGATGTAGGGTGGAATCTGAACGCGTGCTATGGCCCGGAATTCTTCACTGGTGTATGGATCACGAGAGAACTCGAGCATCGCGTCACCGTCGTCGTTGCGCTCCAGCAGCCGCAGGCTCACGTCCGATGTAACAGTGCACGTCTCCCCCGTGTGAAGGCGCTTCAATGGCCGGACCAGTGCCTGGAATCTCGTCGGCGAACGCCGCCCGGTCAGCAGGACATCAATCATTGCGCCCGTGCTGTCCTTACGACAGCTGAAACTGGCCTCGTTGACGCGCGTATCGTTGACAACGATGACATCATGAGGATGAAGGTACGAAAGAAGATCGCGAAACAGCCCGTGTTCGATCGTTCCAGTCGTTCGATCCACGACCATGAGACGCGCAAGGTCACGCTGTTCAAGAGGCGTCTGGGCGATCAGCCCCTTCGGCAGCTCGTAGTCGAAGTCCCGTATATTCACGCTTTGCACAACTCCTTGGCTCCACGCCGCCGTGCACCGCCGTCAATGCATCGGTTTCCAGTTCGGCAGAGTGTATTATATGAATGCAGCCCCGGTTGCCAATAGAGTCGGGCTCGCAGGCGTTGACATGGTGGGCACCAGAATGCTGGGTGGCTGCGGTCAATCCTTTCGCAGGAAACGCTGAGGGAGACGGACGCCGGGGGCTGCGCCAGCTGCTACGATGATCCAGCTCCGCGCGGTGAGTCTCTCATTCACGACGACTGCACCGGCATATACTTCAGCTCGCGCCCCCGGCTCAGTGAATGGGATGACGTATCGCCCGTGCACAACGTGGCGGAGCAGGACTTCCGCTATGTGGTCCTTGAGTCCATCAACACCCTCAAGAGTCGTAGCGGAGATCATGAACCCCGTCCCGATGAGGAGAATCTTCTCCCGCCTGGCCTGATCGACGGTATCGATCTTGTTGAAGATCAGCACTCGGGGAATATCGGCGCAGCCAATGCGTGCCAGAACAGTGTCGACTACGTGAATACGCTCGTGCAGGTCCCGCACGCCGGCATCGACAACGTGCAGGAGCAGGTCCGCATCATGAGCTTCCTCGAGAGTCGAACGAAACGAATCCATCAGTGATTCCGGCAAGTCCCGGATGAAGCCGACGGTATCGATGAGCACAGTGGACTGACGTCCGAAGTGAGCCGGTCTTGCCGCTGTGTCCAGTGTGGCAAAGAGCCTGTTCTCGGCCAGCAGCTCGGATCCCGCCAGCAGATTGATCAGGGTACTCTTGCCGGCATTTGTGTACCCCACCACGGCTATCTTCACAATTGCTGATTCCTGACGAGTGTGCGTCTTGATGGCGTATCGCGTATCGACTTCCTTCACCTCTTTACGGAGATCGTGGATCTCCGATCTCTTTGCTCTGCGGCGCTTCTGAAAGAGGGTCTCGCCTGGCCCGCGCATGCCGATGTAGCCTGCTTGCTGGTCATATCCCGCGTTCATTGCTCGCAGCTGTGTAAGCTCGAAGAGACGCTCGGCAATCTGGACGCGCTTCTTTGCTTCGCCCGTGTGAGCCTGAGAGGCGAATGTCTCGAGGATAAGTCTTGCCCGGTCCATGACGGAACTCTCGAGATGGTCGATCATATGGCGATACTGCAGAGGTGTAAGTTCAGAGTCGAAGATGACGAGATCAGCCCGCAACGCTTGTAACAGCTCATGCAGCTCTTCGACCTGCCCCTTGCCAAGCAGGAAGCGCTGAGGAGTCCGTTGCACATAGGTTTTGGACTCGAGCACTTCCACTCCGAGACCTTCGGCCAGCTGTCGTGTTTCTTCGGGGCGGTCAGGATCAACGATCTCACCGATCCTGCGAACGCTTACAAGAACAGCCGTTCGCGCAATGCCTTCGCTGCTCATGACCGGGGAACCAGGTACTTCTGGATCAGTTCTTCCGAGTAGTTCACGCTAGAAGCTGGATCGATGCCATGTGCAACTAGTAGCCTCTCGCACTCCGACACAATGCCAACGGTGTAGGAGATGTGCGAATCCGAACTCATCAGGATCGGAGCATGATATTTGCCGAGGAGCTCCAGGACCCGCTCATAGTGAGCAACATTGACGTCTTTCCAAGTATGAAGCGCTGACTGGTTCAGTTCGACGAGCACTCCCTTTGCTGCTGCGGCCGCAATCGACTCTTCAAGATCTACCGGATACGGAAAACGGGGGTCACCAATATGGGCCACGACCGTTATCCGGTTTTTCTCGATAGCCTTGACGAGGGCTCCCGTGTTTTCGGAAACCGACGAGCCGCCGTACCCAGTGGCGTTGTGGAATCCGACAATGACGATGTCGAGTTCATGCAACAACTTCTCGGGCATGTCCAGGTCGCCCCAAGGATTGATGATGTTGGCTTCGACCCCTACGAGTATCCGGATCCCGGGCAACTGGCGCAGGGTATCCTGCCGGTTGAGATTCTTGAAGTAGTCCAACTTGGGTCCATCCGGACGCGCAGGCCCATGATCCGTAATGGCAAGATACTTCAGGCCACGCTGCTGTGCTGCAACAACTACTTCCTGAAGCGTAGAGAACGCGTGTCCCGAGAAGACGGTATGGACGTGGAAGTCGCCAAGCATCTGTGGACTCATTTCCGCTTCCCTCCGTTGTCTCTGAGTAAAGATGAAACAATCATGCTCCCGAAAGACACGAGCACCCACCCGATGAGCGCCGCCAGGAATCCGTGCACGTCAAAGCCCGGAACCAGCCACGCTGTCAGAGCCATGACCGCCGCGTCGATGACGAGTGTGAACAGTCCAAGACTCAGAATGCTCAGAGGAAGGCTTATGGCGAGCAGGATCGGGCGAATGAGAGCGTTCACGAACCCGAAGATGAGTGCGGCCCATAACGCCGTCCATAGCGAGACAACCTCGAATCCGGGGACCACCCGGCTGACGAGCAGAAAAACCGAAGCATTAAGTAGCAGACGAATGATGAGGTCCATAAAGTCTCCTTTCGAAATCAGCGGTGCTTCAGAGGACGTTCGTGGCGTTTGTGAAACTCCCGCTTACCAAAGCGATGAGCTTCGTCCCGAACGGCCATGAGCAACAGCAAAGCGCCGGAATCATGTGAGAGCCGTACCGGTTCCGGTGTCCCTTCGCGGTACAGGAGTTCTTCCTTCTTGGCGATGCCCACAACAGGAACATTCACACCAGCAGTGTCACGCACAGCACATACGGCTCCCAGTTGCGAAAGCCCACCGTCGATCAGCAGGAGATTCGCCGGATCACCGAACGTAATGTCGCTCCATCTCGCGAAGCGCCGAGCAAGAGCCTCTGCCAGCATTGCCGGATCGTTCGGCGTATCCAGAGAGCGCATGTTGAACAGCCGGTACTGATCCTTTGCCGGTTTTCCGGCCACAAAAACGACCATGGAAACGGTAGCGTCTTTTCCTGAAATGTTCGATACATCGTAGCCTTCGATACGCACCGGCAGGTGTTCAAGATCCAATACCGCCTTCAGGACTGACAGTTGCGCAGGGATGTCACTCGCCCGCGTCGAGGCAATCAGTTTCTGTTCTGCATTCTCGGTTGCAAAGCGCAGGAGTCGCGAGGTCTCTGTCGAACGTGGCGACGCCAGGGAAATTGCCGGACTAAGAGCCTCCCGCAATCGCTCGCGCACAATTGCCGCTTCGGCGCCCAAAGCGTCGACAGCTATCCGGGCTGGAGCAGCTACCCGAAACCGGTGGTAGAAATCGATGATGAGATCCGCCCGCATGACTGCATCGAGTGCCTCCTTGCCTTTCAGGTCATAGATGAATTCCGTGGAAGCGATCAACCTTCCCTCGCGAAGTGCTTGCCGGACAACAGCCACGAGATTTCCCTGTTGATGAAACGCGAAGACATCCATGTCTCGCGCCCGAGGCGCAAACACGGCGTACCGCTCAAATAGTCCCTTCAGCGCAAGGTAGGAGTCGCGGTAGCGTACGGCCCGCTCGTACTGCTGGGACCGAGACGCCTGATCCATGCTGTTCTCGAGCTGCCTCAGCAACGTACGCATCTTGCCGTTCAGAAACTCCGACAGGTTCTGAACCGCCTGGGCATATTCATCGCGGGAGCACCTGTTGCCACATGGAGCCAAGCAGAGGCCTAGATCAAAGTCTAGGCAAGGCTTGGTGGGTTTCGCCGGATCTATTCTTCGATGACACGTTCTGATTGGAAACGCATGCCTCAGGCTGTCAAGGCCAAGGTTCAGCAGTCCAGATTTCGGATATGGACCAAAGTAGCGGCTTCTGGCCGTCGTCACTCGACGGGTCTTCCTGAGGACCGGAAAGACCTCTCCCGTCAACTCGATAAGAGGATACGACTTGCCGTCGATGAGCTGGATATTATAGTGGGGCTTGTAACACTTGATGAAGTTCGACTCTAGCACCAGGGCCTGGTCCTCGTGCCCCGCCGTGATGAAACTGAAGAAGCGGGCATTGCCCACCATCGATCTTGTTTTGGGGTTCAGGTCATTTCTAAAATACGACTCGACTCTCTTGCGGAGATTCTTTGCTTTACCGACATAGATGATACGGTCAGAAGAATCCCGTATGACGTAAACCCCCGGCATAGCCGGGAGTTTACCGAGAGAATCCTTCTCGAAAGGCAGCTTATATGCAGTATCCAGGCCGTTGAGAGCGCTATTTGGCGTAGTCAGAATATCTGGTCTCACGAACAACGGTCACCTTGATCTGCCCCGGGTACGAGACTTCCAGCTCAACCTTGCGAGCAACATCCATGGCGATCTTTGCTGCCAGGGACTCATCAACTTCATCGGGTTCCACCAGAATTCGGAGCTCGCGCCCCGCCTGTATGGCATAGGACTTCTTGATTCCTGGTATCGAATTCGCAATAGACTCCAGCTTCTCCAGGCGCTTGATATAGCTTTCAACACTTTCACGACGAGCGCCCGGTCTCGACGCAGAGAGAGCGTCGGCGACGTGCACGATGACGTCAAGAACGGTCTCCATGGGAACGTCGGCATGATGTGCGGCGACAGCATGAACGATGTCCGCAGATTCGCCAGACTTGTTCAGGATGTCCGACCCGATGAGGGCGTGTGGCCCTTCAACTTCGTAGTCGACAGCCTTGCCGATGTCGTGAAGGAACCCGGCTCGCTTTGCTGGTCCGGCCGGTAGCTTCAGCTCAGACGCAATGTTGGCTGCTATGAAAGCCGCCTCCACTGAATGCGCGAGAACGTTCTGGCCATAGCTGGTGCGGTACTTCAGACGGCCAATCAGGCGAGTGATTTCGTCGGAGAGGCCAGCAATGCCGACATGATTCGCGGCCTGCTGCCCTTCGCTGAAAACTCGCTCGTCCATCTGGCGTTCTGCTTCCTCGACGAATTGTTCGATGTGTGCCGGGTGAATGCGCCCGTCCACAACCAGCCGTTCCAGGGCAATCCGCGCCACTTCCCGTCGAATCGGGTTGAACGCGGACAAGGTGACGGCTTCCGGCGTATCGTCGATCAGGAGGTCCACGCCAGTCAGGGTCTCGAAAGCCCTGATATTCCGACCTTCCCGGCCAATGATGCGCCCCTTCCAGTCTTCTGAGGGGAGAGGAACAACGCTGATCGTAGACTCACCCACGTAGTCAGTGGCAATCTTCTGGATAGACGAAGCGATGACCTCAGCTGCCTTGGCATCAGCCTGAAGCTGAGCATCGTGCACGACCTCGCCTACCATCTTGGCGACACGGGACCTCGTGTCCTTCTCCGCTCGGTCCAGAACGATCGCCCGGGCCTCCTCGGGATTCAGTTGCGCGATGCGCTGCAGTTCAGCTTCCGCAGCAACTCGCTGTCCCTCGAGGATCTCCGTCTTGGTGCTAAGCTTCTCCTGTGCTGCGTCAAGATCTCTGTCTTTCTGCTCCACCTGTTCAACGCGATGGTCAAGAAAGGTCTCTTTCTGGATCAGACGATGCTCCGTCTTCTGCAGCTCCGTCTGGCGAGCAACGAACTTGTTCTCCAGACTATTTTTCTTCTCTTCCAGTTCCTCTTGGAGTTTGAGTCTGTTCTTGGCATTCTCGGCCTCGATGCTCGAACGCGCTTCCTGTTCCATCTTGCGCACGAGGTCACGCGCCGACTCGACACGGTTCCTGGCGATGTATCCTTCAATGAGGAGACCTATAACAATGCCAAGAATCAGCATCCCCGCATAGATCGCGGAGGAGATGATCCCGTTTGTTCCAGGCATGTATCTACCATCCTTAGTGTCTAAGACTCCGATCCGGCAAACGCCGACCGAAGTGCCTTCAAGGAACCCTGCCGAACTAGTCTGTGGGGACTGGACCCGCTTCAGGCGAAAGCTTGTCGCGGACCTTGCCCTTTATCTCGGCCATGATGTCTGGGTGCTCCTTGAGGTAGGCTGCAGCATTGTCGCGTCCCTGGGCAAGCCGTGTGCCGCCGTAGGCATACCACGACCCGCTCTTCT